>JAAXHZ010000348.1 GCA_012270625.1 Dehalococcoidia bacterium
CCGTGGAAGGACGAGTTGACCACCGCTGTGCCCAGGATTATCGATGGCTACATGACCGTACCGACTGGTCCCGGCTGGGGCGCCGACATCAACGAAGAAGTCGCCCTCGCCCACCCCTGGGACGAGAACAGCCTCGCTGAAGTACAGACTGGCGGCTACAAAGTACCTCGGTAACTCTAGGTCGGATTCCTGTCCCCCAGCCCTCACCCGGAGAAGTCCATGCCGGAATACGAGCACATCCTCTACGAAGCCAGGGGCGCCACCAGGGTCATCACCCTCAACCGCCCCGAGACGCTCAACGCCATCACCGAACCGATGGAAGCGGACCTGCATGAGGCCCTTGACATCGCCGAGGCCGACCCTGATGCCCGCGTCATCATAATTCAGGGCGCGGGCAGGGCGTTCAGCTCAGGTTACGACATCGCGTCGTTTCAGGAGACCGACCCTGTATCTATGATTCCCAAGGGGTCGAGCGCCGCAGACCACGTCTCGCGCTGGTTCTATCACGACCGCAACATGCTCAAGAACCAGACCCATATCTTGGAGCTGTCCAAGCCTGTTATAGCCTGCGTCCATGGCTGGTGCATGGGCGGCGGCACTTGGCTGTCCCTGACATGCGACATGACCTTCTGCTCGGAAGACGCCGTCTTCGCCCAGCCCGAGGTCCGTCAGATTTCCAACACCAGCTTTCTCTGGGTGCTTATGGCCGGATACAAGAACGCGCTCAGGTACTCCCTCACCGGTGATCACATCGACGCCCAAGAGGCATTCAGGATAGGTCTAGTGAACGAGGTGTTCCAGGACAAGGACGCGATGATGGCCGAGGCGTTCCGACTTGCCGAGCGTATCGCGATGGTCAGCCCTGAAACCGTAGCTGCCAACAAGTACGTCGCCACGCTCGGATTGGAGATGATGGGCCTGCGCAACGCGATCACCAGCAACTGGCTTCTGTCCTCCATCGCCCACTCGTCACAGCGTCCAGACTACAACCGCCGCGAGATGCTCGACGCCGCCGAAGAAAGCGGAATGCGCGGCTTTCTCAACGTCCGCGACAGTCCATTCCGCCCCGAGCCCTTCGGCCCACGCTCCGAGTCGGAATAACCGGTCATTTCGGCTTGGCCCCAGAATCCGCGATGACTGTACATTCTGGACACTCTCCCGATTGCTTCCGTTGGTCGGGGCACAAGACCATCGTTCAGGTGGTCTTTGCATCTCAGGAGGTCGTGTGATGATTCCATACTGCCGGAAAGATATCCAGTCTTTGGGCATACCCATGCCATGACGATCTAGCTGCGAGCAGTGAACTCCCGCACCGCCTCCGCAACGGTCTTTGGCTGGTCCATGTACATGTTATGACCGCTGTCCGGAATCGTCAGCAGCTCGAAGTCGGGTGTCTCCTTAGCGATTGGTATCAGATCACTAAAGCTGTCGGCGCGCGAGTCGCTCATCACGAACAGGATTGGCTTGCCGAGGGTTCTGAGCGTGGGTCTGAGATCGTGATAGTCTCCATCGCGCTCCTTCCAGTCCATGCTTGCGGTCGCCCACTTCATGTCGAGCCGTCCGTCCGGCAGCTCGAACGACTCCAACGCGACAACATCTTTGATGACGTCGTCTCTCCACTTGCCAGTCATGGGATGCTGCTTGAGATAGTCGTACATCTCTTCACGATTGCCCCATGTCCGTCTCGGACGCACAGCGCGCTTCGAGACCATTCTTTGGAAGTCCTCCGTTACGACGACCATTGGCTCCAATAGCATGAGCTTGCTGAAGATGTCCGGCCTGCGCTCAGCGAGCTTTGCGGCGACCACGCCGCCGGTCGAGTGTGCCACAGCCACTGCGTCCCGCATTTCTATGGCGTCTGCGAACGTCTCTAGGTCGTCGATCCGCTGATCAAACCTGTATCCCAACTCCGGCCAGTCACTGTCGCCGTGCCCGCGCGAGTCCAGTGCGATCACGTGGAGCTTCTCGCACAGATACCGTGCCACCGCATCCCAGGATCTGCTCGTGCGCATGTCCCCGTGTAGCAGGAGCACGCTAGGGTGGACCTCATACCCGCCTGGTCGGTCCCAATCGACGTAGTGAAGCCGAATCCCGTTGACGGAGACTAAGTCACTCCGGGGTTCTGTCAACTATTCGACCCCGGTTCCATCCGCGACTTTCGCCCTTTTGCGTCGTATCGTCAGAAGCATTCTCGCTATCCACCTTGACAAGGTGGCCCTGCGATACGCTCAGTTCGAGTACTGTTTGAAGTGACTCGGAAGCAGCTTGTACAACACCTTCTCTATCATCACGTCAGCCCCAGCTCTTCCAGGATCGGTGGAATTTGCATCTTCTCTTCGTTGGTCAGCGGACGGAAGGGACGGGAAGTGGTGTCATGATCGATGACACCCATGTGCTTGAGCGCGACCTTCATGCCGCCGAAGCTCGCAGCGTTGGCGCCGCCGCCCTTCGCGACTGCCCCGACCTTCTGCGCCGTTATCAGCTTTGAGTTGCACTCGCGCACTGTCTCTGTGTCTCCCACCTCTCCCGCTTCCCAGCCGCGTGCGCACACGTTCGGCACAAGATTTGCAATCCCTGGAATGACACCGTGAACGCCGACAGAGCCCGCACTCGTCACCCGGAAAACCGTGCCGAGGAACCTCAGCAGGGAGATCTCACCCTGATCACACAGTACGTTGAGCTGTGCAAGCAGCTCTCCGGCGCCGGAACTGTCCTTAACCCCTACGACGGTTCCCTCGGCCGCGAGCATCGCGATTGTGCCCGGCTCTACTGCCGTCTTGACCGTCTGAGGAATGTTGTACACCCACAGCGGCAGGCCGATCTGGTCCTGCGCGTAGCGGTAGTGGTCAGCAAGCTCATCTTGGGAGTCGGGGTAGTAGTACGGTGGCGTCAGCGCAATCCCGTCCATGCCGAGCTCGCGCACCTCGCTGGCAAGCTCCACGGACATCTTAGTGGATGTGCTGGAGATATTACAGATAACGGGAACTCGCCCCGCAACCTCGTCAACTGTCGCCTCCATTGCGCGGATCCGTTCCGAGTCGGGCAGATTCGCGAACTCCCCCGTAGTGCCGGATGCCCAGAGGCCGTGCACACCGTTGTCGATCAGGTAGTTGACCAGCCGCCGAAGCGAACCTATGTCCACCGTCTCATCCGGGTTCAGCGGCGTCAGCATCGGGACTATCACGCCCTTGATCTCTCTATCTGCCATTGGGTTCTCCTTAACTCGATCCTGAGACTACGGCATTGGATAGCGTCATTCTATCAGGGTGCGCCGCTAGACCTCGTAAACCTCGAAGCTGACCGCGTAATCGCACCCGAACTCGATTCCGATTGCGTTGGCGTTCATCGTCAGGAACATCTCAGGGTCCACGTCTGTTTCCAGACCTTTGAGATACGCTTCGTGCTTCTCGAGAGACTCCACGCCCTTGTAAACATGGTCCCCCACGTCCACGGCGTGTGTCGGGTTGGGAGAACCGCTGACCAGCAGCATCCTCACTCCGCTCCACGGTTCCAGTCCCTCATCTAGCAAATCTGGAAATATCCACCGGTTGCCAGCGTCTCGGGATGCGTCAAGCGCGGCCAGACCAACTGCGCGATGATCGGCTTGGTTGGCCAGTCCCTGCCCGAAGCGCATGTCCATGTTGATGGTGACGACCACGCCAGGTCTGTGTCTGCGGATGGCGCGGGCAATGTCGTGACGTAATGGCAGTCCGTACTCGACAACGCCATCTGTGTAGTCCAGGAACTCGACAGTCTCAACTCCGACGACCGCTGCCCCCTCGATCTCCTCGCGAGTGCGCACCTCACGAGTCTGGCTCGGATCCATGCCGTCTATTCCGGCCTCGCCTCGCGTCGCGAGAAGGTACACGACCGTCTTGCCCTCAGACGTCCACTTTGAGACCGCGCCTGCCGCGCCGTACTCGATGTCATCTGGATGAGCCACGACGACGAGAGCGGTTTGCCAGTCTTCGTCCAGCGGTTGGAGCGCGCCGTCAGTCATGCTCCGCCGCCGATTGCTGGCAGGAAGTGCACCTCGCTGGCCTCTCCCACCTTCTCCAGCATACCCAGAGGAGTGATTTCACCATCGATAGCGACCGAGATGTTCCCCTTGATCCGTCCGTCCTCGACTAGCCGCTCTTTGAACCCTGGGTACTGGGTATCGAGGTTGTTGACGATCTGCCTGACGGACGATCCCTCTACCTCGACTCTGCTCTTGCCATCGCTGAGCTTCTGCATCAGCGACGGGATAAAGACTGTAGCCATGATGGTGTCCCTCCGCTATCCCTGCTGAGTCCCATTGGCTTCGGGTGAGTAGAAGCCAGGAGGCGGTTCGTCGAATGGTTCACCTCGTGCCTCAGCGCCCATCCTGCGGCCGTTCCACTCGGTCCACTTTCGCTGAACTTCCGAGAGTGCTTCAGACCGGGCCTCGGCCGCCGCTTTGGTCACTGCCTCGGCCACCGCTTTGGTCACTGCTTCGGCCACGGCCTTGTCCAATCGTTCCTGTTCCCGCTTCTTGAACCATCGATCCAACTGTTCGCCAAGAACCATGATCAGGCGCGCTCCTTCCGTGATTGTCAGCGTAGTTCCCGCGAATCCGACGGCGGTCTGCCCTGATTGGTGAATGATGTTCAGGACCGTCTGAATCGCATCGTCTTCGACTAGGTGGAATATCTCATTCCAGCATACCAGAGATATGCCAACGGCGTTCTGGATGACGAATAGGCTGAAGTAAACCGTCCGCCACCTCGGCGATATGCTCCAGATAGATTCTCTATCGGGTGGGGATACGTTGTCCTCGGTAGTCAATATCGGTATTTCACGATTTAAGTTTCATGAATCCGAACATAGCCCCTTGACTTAGTTGCACCCATCTTCTCTAGCACACTAAAAACGCAGGGGCGGCCCGAGGACCGCCCCTGTCACTGAGTTAGTCTCTACTACGTCCGGTGCCTACTCTCCGTTTGCCGCCAGCGCCGCCGTGATCGCGACGGAATTCATCGGCGTATCGAACAGCCGTGTGCCGATTGCGCCTCTGATCGCGTTGGCAACCGCCGGGGTGGGAGGAACGATGTTCGCCTCGCCCACGCCGCGAACGCCGAATGGATGGCCGGGGTTGGCTACTTCCACGATGACCGTGTCGATCATCGGCAGATCTAGGCTGGTGGGCATGCG
>JAAXHZ010000349.1 GCA_012270625.1 Dehalococcoidia bacterium
TTGGGTTCGGGAGGCCAGCGGGTGTGGACCCTCCCCCCGAATCGGCCTGTCTCGTTATCCTCGACAATCCTGGCGCGTATGAAGTCACTGGGCGTCGGAGTGGATTCTTCTGACATAAGTCTATGCCTATTCGCAGCTGCGGTTTCTAGGGGTCACAAGAGTATATTGGAACTGTAGCGCGCCTCTCAAACCGACATGCGACAGACGATTGCGTGACTCTGGTTATGATATGGTTAGATTACGACGTACTGATCAATTCGCTGAACCCGAGGTCGTCTAAACATGGCCAGCCAAGGACACATTGAAGAACGCATAGTTGCGATGGAGGCTCGCCTGTCCAGGGTTGAACAGGCTGAAACCCGTTTCGACTCAGTTTACAGCAGACTCGACAACATCGTTACCGTAGCGCAGCTCAACGAGATGCGCACTTCTATTGAAAACCGACTCAACACGCTGACCAATATCTGTGTAGGTGTTCTTATTTCGATACTGATGCTGGTGATCGGTGCCGTTGCTTCAGGCCTGCTGAGTTCCTAGAGTCTCGAACAGTACAGCGGGATCTCCTTCCAGTACGACTGCGGCCGCGCTGCGGCCTGCCGACCTCAGCGCTTCCAGATCGCTCGACGCTTGGGCGTCGGCCAGTATGCCGAAGCTAAACCTCTCTCCGGGTACGTCTATGTCGTGGACGTGTGGAGCGGTCAGCAGCAGCGCGGCGACGTTGTTGGCGCCGCCCTTGTGGAGCTGTCCAGTCGAGTGAAGGTAGCGCGGGCCGTAGCCCAGCGTGGTTGGTATCGCGTACTTCGAGGCGATGGCGGACCTCAGATCGGCCAGCATGTTGTCCAGGCCGGGCGTCTGCTCGAGATAGGCGAGGATAGCCAGGTAGTCCCCAGGCCGCATGTCGGCGATCAATTCTGAGACGGACCGTTCCTCGGTCAGCGCTGGACGCTCACCATGAGACTCGAACTTGGTCAGCGCATCGTCTGTGAGGTCCTTCGCCCTCTGAACGTCCGGCTGGTCGAACGGATGGACCCCCATGAGGGCGCCTGCAACAGCGACCGCGAACTCCCAGCGGTAGAGCTCCCCGCCGAGCTCTCTGACGTCGCCTATGCTGTACCTGACCAGTGGGTGACCTTCGGATACCAGTCGATCCGCGAGTGTGTCTGTCCCTGAGTCGTCTCCAGCCAATTCGAGGGATACGAAAAGACGATCGTCACAGACCTTCCCAAGAGCATCCACCGGCTCACCGACGATCGGTACGATGCCCATGCCGTTCTTGCCGAGGCTCTCGGCCACGAGCTGCTCCGCCCATAGCCCAAATGACGACAGTGAAGGTGAGGTGAGAATCGTCAGCTTGTCACGCCCCGCCAGCGCGAGCGATCCGAGCGCCGCGCCTAACCACGCTCCGGCGTTGACGGATGTTGGGAGATCGGGGCGGCAGGCGGCCTGCATCGCCACTGCGCTGTTCAGCAGTCCGCGGACGTCGAATCCGATCAGCGCTGCCGGAACCATGCCGAAGTAGCTCAGCGCCGAGTATCGTCCGCCCACGTCGGGCCTGTTGCGAAACACGCGCCTGAACCCGGACTGCTGTCCGAGCTTGTCCAGCGCCGTGTCCGCGTCTGTGATGGCGACGAAGCTGTCTCCGGCTCTGTCTGCGCCAACGGCATTGTCCACGACTCTTCTGAAGAGCTTGTACAGCATGTTCGGCTCGACGGTGGTGCCGGACTTGGACGAGACGAGGAACAGCGCGCGCGCGGGATCTATGGACTCCACTACGCTGTTGATGCGGGCTGGTATAGTGGAGTCGAGCACGATCAGCTCGGGCCAGCCGTTCCTGTGACCGAGGCACTGTCTCAGCACCTCCGCGCCCAGGCTGCTTCCACCCATCCCAAGCAGAACGACGTGCTTTGTTCCCTCGTCTCGGACCTGGCTGGCGAACTGACTGATGTCGTCCACGCTGTCCAGCATTGAGGACGGCGTGTCCAGCCAGCCCAGCCGGTCGGTTATCTCAGTGGGGTCTGGCGACCAGAGCGTGTGGTCTCCAGACCAGATGCGAGCTATTGCATCCGTATCTTGCAGGGACGCCACCGCCTCGTCAGCGGTGGCTCGCGCTTTTCCCAGTGATGCTCCGGCGGGGGCCGCCAGCGCGGAGAGGAGCTTGTCGCGCTTGGCGACGATGTTTTCGATCAGGTCGTCGAACGAGTCCGCGAACGCCTTCACTCCGTCGTGCATGAGCTGTGTGGTGACAGCCTCCATGCTCACCCCGCCAGCCTCCAGTGCGGAGATTGCGTCACGCGCTTCATCGGCGTCATCTTCGATAGACGTCCGGGCCGTTCCGTGCTCCATGAATGCGGCGAGCGTCGCGTCCGGCATGGTGTTGACGGTATCAGGCCCGATGAGCGTCTCGACGTACAGGACGTCGCTGTACTCCGGGTTCTTGGTGCTCGTGGACGCCCACAGCGGCCTCTGCACCCTGGCTCCCCGTTCTGCCATCGAGCGGAACCTGTCGGCGCCGAACGTGTCTCTGAATTCCTGGTACGCGATCTTGGCGTTGGCGACCGCAGCCTTGCCTTGTAGATCGTCCAGCGCGCCGTCTGAGGCTGCGATCAGGCCGTCCACCGCCGTATCGACGCGGCTGACGAAGAACGACGCTACGGACGATACGCGCGACGGGTTGCCCCCTGACGCGATCAGGTCTTCGAGACCGGCCATGTAAGCCTCGCGGACTCGCGCGTACATGGCGAGTGAGAAGATGAGGGTGACGTTGACGTTGATCCCCCGTCCGATCAGATCTCGGATCGCGGGAATGCCCTCCGGTGTGGCTGGCACCTTGATCATGACGTTGGGACGGTCCAGCGCGGAGAACAGCCGCCGCGCCGCCTCTATGGTTCCGTCGGTATCGTGCGCGAGATGCGGGTTGACCTCCAACGAGGCGAAGCCGTCGGCGCCGCCTGTGCCGTCATAGACGGATCTGAGCAGATCGGCGGCGGCCTGGATGTCCTCGATGGCCAGCGCCTCGAATAGCTCCTGCGGATCGTTGCTGCGCCTGGCGTGGGCGACTAGCGACTCGTCGTAGTCGTCGCTGGAAGAGATAGCCTTCTCGAAGATCGTGGGGTTAGACGTGAGGCCCGTGATCCCAGAGTCGATCAGTCTCTGGAGCTCGCCGGTCTCGATGAGCGCGCGGTACATGTTGTCGTACCAGACCGACTGGCCAAGTCGGCCCAGCTGTTGAATCGGGTTGAGAGGATTTTGCGAAACTGACACGGGCTGCCTCCTGCGCACGATGGAGTTCTCCCTTTAGTTATACCATCTTAGTGTGTACAGTGTGTTACCGGCAGATTAAGCGACGACGAACGAATTCCGCATCTCACGCTAGTGCCCGTCACTCCCGCGAAAGCGGGAGTCCATCGTAGC
>JAAXHZ010000350.1 GCA_012270625.1 Dehalococcoidia bacterium
GGGTGCTCCGGGGAACTCTCCAGGACGAGGTCGAGTATCGGGAGATCGTCATCCTGAGCGTTCGCGGCAGGGGGGAGCGCAGCCGCGACGAGCGCTGCCAGCATGAGGGCGGCGAGCAGGCCCACACGCGCCCGCTTTCCACGACCTGTCATTGCGACCCCGTACCTGGTGCGGGGGGGGGGGCAGTATCGTCGCTAAAGGGCCGTCGCTCTACCGGAGGGGTTGCCACGTCGCCTCGCTCCTCGCAATCGGATTTTGTGCGCGCGCATCTGATACTAAGTGTCATAATTGTTCAAAAAAGAGGCCAGCCTCTAACGGTTAGATCCCGCCGGAACAGACCTGCAGTTGGCGCAAGCTGGGCTTCAAGGCTGGCAGCGGCGTGACCGTCCTGTTGGCGCCATGTTGAGATGCTATGTCAATACCCTAATCGTAAGCTCCCTGCGGTGGCGCTGTCAACGGGGTGACGCGGTGTGTGAGAAAATTGCATAAGTGCAATTTTCGGGGAGTGAGTGGAGAGGAGTGAGGAGTGAGAGCCTCCCCCAGCCACACTATCGGCCACGCATCCGGGACTTATGCGATTTTCTTATCATGTGGACTCCCGCTTTCGCGGGAGTGACGAGACTACTGTTGATCGAGTTTTGCGCTTCTCTCGTAGTTCCATGCGCTTCAGATATATCTACCGTAAATTAGCTGGGGATGTCGTTGACCGGGGGTTCAGCCTGGGACTAGTCTGGGACAATGGAGATTTGCCCTGCATTCATCGACGAAACCGGCATACTGACCGGGCCCATCAGCAATCAGCCATTCTATGGTGTCGGTGTGCTGATAGTGTCTGATCCAAGCGAAATCACCGACAGACTATATCGGCTTCTTCGTAAAGAGTAATCTGGGGACGAACCCCAGTGCGCCCTTCTTGGATAGCAGCCAGTCATTCAAGCAGTGGGACACGCCATCTATCTTCACTGTGAGGCGTGGGGAGTGGTAAGAAACCGGGTGGGGGAGTGCGGCTATGACCGGCGTCCATCCCGTTCGCGGGACGACGTAGCCCGGGCACTCCGCACTTACGAGGGTATCATATCACGAGACTTTAGATTTGTCCAAAGTACCTCGCACCTAGGAGCCTGTATCAGTTTAGTCGGCGGGGACTTCACCCTCACCCTAGCCCTCTCCCTGAGGGAGAGGGAACACTTAGCTCTCCGAACTGGCTCTGACTAAATTGATACAGGCTCGTTCGTGTGTCCTTGCTGTGCTACTATCCTCGAACAGGAGGGCATCCGCGAATGACTGCTATAATCACAGACACTACCATCGTGACCTGTGACGCTCAGCGCGCAATCCACTACGGGGCGGGCTTAGCCATCGATGGCGGACGCATCTCGGCGATCGGCCCAACCAGCGAGGTCGAAGCGGCCCATCCCAACGCGGACCGAGTCAGCGGACGCGGTCACGCGGTGTTCCCAGGTCTTGTGAACTGCCATACTCATATGCTCGCCACTGCCGACCGGGGCATCCTGGAGGATTTCGGGTTCCCGACCACGCTCCGCTTCCCGACGACGGGCAGGGGTCTGCTCGACCCGGACGAGCGTAACGTCTTCGCCCTGCTTGCCGCGGCGGAGTCGATCCGGAGCGGCGCGACCACGCTGCTCGAAATTTCGGACAACATCCCGCAGTATGCCGACAGCCTCGCCGATACTGGCCTTCGCCTGTTTCTTTCCGAGAACTTCAATGACGCAGATGACGAACAGCTAAGGCTTGGGCGATACGAGTTTTCTGAGTCGAAGCTGGAGTCTGGTCTCCAGCGCAGCGCAGACCTCATCTCCGCCTGGCACGGACGTGAGGGCGGTCGTGTCCAGTGCTTCGTGTCTCCTCACGCGCCGGAGCTGTGCTCGCCCGACCTGCTGCGGCGCGCGGTCGAGCTGGCCGATCGACACGGTCTGCGGTACACGATTCACCTGTCCCAGAGTTCGCTGGAGGTGGAAGGCGTCATGAGGACGCGCGGAGTCCGCCCGACCCAGTACCTGTTCGCCAACGACTTCCTGAGCGACAGGCTGTTGGTCGCGCACTGTCGCTACGTGGACGATTCGGAGGTCGCGCTGCTCGGACGGCACGGAGTGGCTGTCTCCAACAATCCGGCGATCGCCGCGCGACGCGGCGCGGCGGCGCCTGTGTTCGAGCTGGCCGCGGCAGGGAGCCCAATCGGCATGGGATCGGACAACATGGCCGAAGACATGGTCGAGGTCGTCCGCTCCGCGCTGTTCCACGAGCGAGTCAGGAGAAACGACGAGATGTGGCCGCAGCCGGAAGACGCGCTCGACTGGGCCACCATCGGCGGCGCGAGGGCGCTGGGTATCGCCGATGAGGTCGGCAGCCTGGAGGTTGGGAAGAGGGCGGACCTGTTCATGGTCGATCTCAGACGAGCGCACCTGGTACCGACGCTCAGAGTCGTGTCCGTGTTCGTCCACCAGGCGCAGCCCGCCGACATCACCGATGTCATGGTCGAAGGCAGGTGGGTCATGAGGGACAGCCGTATCCTGTCATTCGACGAGGACGAGATCGTCGCCCGGGCCGAAGCTATCGGTCACAGCGTCTGGAGCCGTCTGGTCGCCGAGAACCCTGACGTGCCGTTTCCTGTGCGGCTCCCGCCAGGGCCGTTGGTGTGAGAGCGTCGGGGCCACGCGCAGCGCAGCCTGACATTTGACGATCACAGAGATGTTTCTGAGCCTGTATCAGTTTAGTCGGCGGGGACTTTACCCTCACCCTAACCCTCTCCCAGAGGGAGAGGGGACACCCG
>JAAXHZ010000351.1 GCA_012270625.1 Dehalococcoidia bacterium
CGCGAGAAGCGTCGATTCCTGCTGGACTTGGTGGGGTCCGTGCGCGACACGGTAGCCGACTCCGCTGATGAATCCGAACGGCTCGGTACGCTCGCGCCGCCCGCCGTGGTCGCGATCCGGGACGCCGGTCTGTTCACCCTGAAGCTGCCTCAGACCCTTGGGGGAGCCGAGGCTGACCCCGTCACGCAGATCGAAGTCATCGAAGCGCTGGCGTACATAGACGCATCCGCCGGATGGTGCCTGATGATTGGCGCGACTGCAATCGGCCAGCCCGGAGCTTTCGCCGGTGATGACGCCGTCGCCGAGATATTCAAAGATGGGCGTATTCCTACAGGCGCGACATCCACGGCTCTGACGGGAAAGGCAATTCGGGTCGATGGCGGATACATGTTATCCGGCAGGTGGCCCTTCGCGAGTGGAGTGCGCCATGCCGAGTGGATGACAGCCGGGGCCGCAGCTCAGGCCGACTCAGACTCAGAACCCAGAAGGCTGTCACTAGTCTTTCCCGTAGCGGAGGGGTACATCCACGACAACTGGCACGTAACGGGACTCGAAGGCAGCGGCAGCAACGACATATCGGCGAGCAATCTCTTCGTGCCCGAAGCGTTCAGCTGGGACTCTTCAGTGTGGGACCCCAAACGCGGCGGGGCCATCTATCGTATGGGCAGGCCCGGTTTTGTCGCCAACGAGCATTCGGGAATCGCGCTGGGGATCGCTCGACGCGCGCTCGACGAAATCGTAGAGGCCGCCCCGACAAAGATGCGTGGCAATCCACCGGTCACGGCTCTGGCGGACCGGGAGGTTTTCCGCGGAGCTATCGCCGAGTGTGACTTTCGTCTCCGCTCGGCACGCGCTCTCTCACATGAGGTATTTGAACGCGCCTATCAGACGGCCTTGAGCGGGCAGGTACCCGATGCCGTAGCTCAGGCCGAGATGCGTGCCGTCTCTGCATACGTGACCACGGTCGCTGTGGACGTCGCCACCAATGCGTTCAGATTCGCAGGCGGCTCAGCCATCCACCGAAGCAACATATTGCAGCGCTGTCTCCGCAACATCAACGCCGCCGCGCAGCACTTCATGGTAAGCGACACCGCCCTGGAGAACTACGGCGCGGCGCTCCTCGATGTACCCGACGTCAAGCCTATGGCGTAGCGTCGAAGGGTCTTTTCATTATCAACCATGACATGGACGAAGAGGCTTTGGTCACCCTCACCCCAACCCTATCCCTGAGGGAGAGGGAGCCTGTTGACTGGCACTCATGCTTGGCTGTACACATTACCTACCCCTGTGAGTCTTGGGGGAGAGGGCTTTCGATCCTAGAGGGTTGCGCCTACTTGATCTGGGACAGCATCTAACGAGGACAGACATTCGATCAATCCATTCAGTGCGCGCGGTAACTGGCGTACAGGCTATCAGCGCGCTCAGACATCGCAATTTCCGGCTCTACTGGCTCTCCGGCATGGGACAGGCGGCTGCGCTGGGTATGCAGTTTCTCATACTGGGCTGGCTGGCGCTGGAGCTCACGGACTCATCGTCGCAGCTCGGACTGGTGGTCGCACTTTATGGAGTCCCCAACCTGGCGATGCTGACGTTTGGCGGCATCTTCGCGGACAGGATCGACCGTCGCTGGCTGCTGTTCTACAGCCGGATACTCGTAACGGCTCTCATCATCGCGGCAGCGACGCTGACTGTCCTCGAGCTGATCTCCATCTGGCACATATACGGCATCGCGTTCGTTCTGGGAACGATACAAGGCCTCAACATGCCCGCGCAGATGGCGATAGTGCCAGACCTGGTGCATGAGGATGACATTCTGAATGCTACCTCATTGAACATGGCCGTGTTCAACACGGGCCGCATCATGGCGCCCTCGCTGGCGGGACTGGTCATCGAGTACGTGGGTATGGGGCAAGCGCTGTACCTCAACGCTATCTGCTACGCGGTCAGCTGTCTGTTCTTGCTCATGATGACCGGAGTGGAGTCGCGAAGCCGGACCTCAGATACCAACATGGTACGGGACTTTTGGGATGGCATCCGCTTTGTCGCGGCAACCCCAATCGCGCTTACCATGGTGGGACTGAGCTTCGCATTCGGTTTCTTCGGGGCGGCTTACATACAGGTTCTGCCCGCATTTGGCCGGGAAGCGCTGAACCTGAACGCCGACGGAGCGGGCCTTCTGCTCACGATCGCGGGGATAGGGTCTCTCACAGGCAATGTGTTCCTGGCGTTGCTGGGAAACGCTCGACACAAGAACTGGCTGCTGCTCGGCATGATCGTCCTGTTTGGGGCCACACTGTTCCTGTTTGCGATATCGCCGATTTACATAGTCTCACTGGTCTTGCTGTTCTTCACCGGAGTGGGCTTCACAGGCTTCATCGCGGTAGGAACAACCATCCTGCAGCTGAGCACACCCGCGGAGCTTCGGGGGCGGATGATGAGCCTGTGGCTGAACGGCGCCGCGATGCACTACATCGGAGCCTTGCCGCTTGGCGCTGTTGGCGAGCATTGGGGATGGTCGATATCGCTCGGAGGCGGCGCGCTCATAATGCTGGCGTTCGTGCTCTGGCTGGGAGTGTTTAAGCCAACGCTGCGTAAGCTGAGGGTCTAGCAATCTTCTGCCTCAGACGTCGCCTGTTGGCAATGTCGAACATCCTGTATGCTTCCATCCGTTCCCAGCGCTCAGAGTCGGGGGTTAATCGCAGCCATGAACAGAAATAAACCGGCCAGCATCGTCATGATCCAAGGCACCGGGTCTTCGGTGGGCAAGAGCCTGATCGTCACCGGACTGTGCCGACTGCTCGCGCAGGACGGTTATCGCGTCGCGCCGTTCAAAGCGCAGAACATGTCGCTCAACTCGGCGGTGACTCCTGACGGACTCGAGATAGGCCGCGCTCAGGCCGTTCAGGCCGAGGCCGCCGGAGTCGAACCGGAGGTCGAGATGAACCCCGTACTGCTCAAGCCCGAAGGCAACAGGACGTCGCAGCTCGTTGCCATGGGCAAGATGCGCGGCAAGCTACAGGCCATGGACTTCCTCACTCGCAAAATGCGGCTGTGGACTGTCGTTACCGACGCGCTCGATACGCTGAGGCAGAGATACGACGTAGTCGTCGTAGAGGGCGCGGGTAGTCCTGCTGAGATCAATCTGCGTTCAGGAGACATAGTCAACATGGCTGTCGCCCTGCACGCGGACGCGCCTGTGTTTCTGGTGGGCGACATAGACAAGGGCGGGGTGTTCGCCTCGCTGTACGGAACAGTCGAACTCATCTCCGAACAGGAACGGGAGCTCGTCAAGGGATTCATCATCAACAAGTTCAGGGGTGACGTTGAGCTACTCAAGCCTGGGCTTGGCATGATCGAGGACCTCACGAGTGTGCCGGTCGCGGGTGTGCTCCCGTACCTTACGGACGTGTATGTTCCAGAAGAGGACTCGCCGAGGATGGCGCGCGTGTCAGACCAAGCTATCGGAGGTCAGACCCTCGACATCGCCATAATCGCGCTGCCGCACATGGCGAACTTCGACGAGTTCGATCCCCTCGCGCGGCGTGATGGGGTGCGGCTGCGTTACGTCAGACATGCGTCGGAGTTCGGACGTCCCGATCTTGTCATAATCCCCGGATCCAAGACGACAGTAGCCGATCTCGACGCTATGAGACGATCTGGACTCGAAGAGAGTGTGAGACGTCACCTCGGGGACGAACGACCGCTGGTCGGTGTCTGCGGCGGGATGCAGATGCTGGGGTCTTCCATTCACGACCCAGAGGGAGTGGAATCGGACCAGCCGCTGGTCGAGGGTCTCGACATCCTCGACATAGATACGCACTTCATGGGCGACAAGCTGACCACTCGCACACATGGGACCATAGTCGGGAATACCGGACTCTTGGCAGGGGCGTCCGAGCTTCCATTCGCCGGATACGAGATACACGTCGGCGTCAGTGACTCTCGCGGGCGGGCAATTCCAGTTATGGAGCTGGACAACGGCGGACCGCCGATAGGATTCGCCAACAGCAATGGACGTGTGCTAGGCACCTACGTCCACGACCTGTTCAAGAACGACGCGGTGGTGGACAGGATCCTGAGCAACGTGGCGTCCATGCGAGGTCTGGCCGGGCAGTACGGTACTGACGAGTTCTCCCAAGATGAGGAGTACGACAAGCTGGCGTCGTACTTGCGCAAGTACCTGGACATCGGCCTGATGTATCGCGAGATGGGACTGGGATAGGGCAACGGAGCCATGCGGCAAGGATACTGTCCCAAGTCAGTAACCGATGTTATCTCCGAGGTATGGAACAAAGTCACCTCATCGTTCGTCTATACTAATAACACCTGCAATATGGGAGAAGTTCCAATGTATAGACTTACATGTGTCGTACTGTTAGCCATACTTGCAGCGGCATTCGCAGGGATAATTGCCGCCTGCGGATCATCGGACGAGGAGTACTCACCGGAATCTGAGGACTTGCTAGCGTTCCGGGATTTGCGCTCAGATGACTCTAGTATTAGGAATGCGATGGGCCTTGACTTGCCATCCTGGGCTCGCATAGGGCAGAGAGCATCAGGGGCAATAAGAGTGCCTGAGATGCCCGCAGCGGCTCCAGCCCCCGCACAAGCTGCACCTGCACCGACTGCTGTACCTGTCCCCGCCGCCATGACATCTGAGCAGGCGTTAAGAGAGACAGAGGCTGTAAAGGAGGTGCTCAAAGAAGTCGCAGCACAGAGCAGTTCGGAAGCCGACAGCACCCAGGCGCAACTCGTCACTCAGCGCCGGATAATCATTCGCGAGGTCGATATGTCGCTCATAGTGGATGACATCCAAGAGGCGATCGACGGCATCGCGGAGATGGCCACGGATGCAGGCGGCTGGGTGGTGGACAGCGGACGCTGGTCACTGCACAGCGGCAGCATCACCATCCGGGTGCCCGCTGACGTTCTGGACGACACCATCGCGGATCTGCGAGACCTCGCCAACAAGGTCGATGCGGAGAATACCACGAGCCGCGACGTTACAGACGAGTACGTGGACCTCGAATCGCGGCTTAAGAATCAGCGGGCGGCTCATGAAGCTCTGCTCAAGCTCTTGGAGCGCGCCGAATCGGTGGACACGGCGCTGGCAGTCCAGCGTGACCTTTCGAGGGTGCAGGAAGAGGTCGAGCGACTTTCGGGACGCATCAAGTTCCTGGAAGAGTCGTCCGCATTCTCGATCATCAGGGTTAACCTGAGCCTGTCGCCTATCGATGTCGAAGTGGACGCAGGATCGGATCAGACCGTGGCGGTCGGAGTGCCGGTCAAATTCAGGGCAACCTTCAGTCCGCCGGATGGAATCGAGGACTACACGATTACATGGGAGTTCGGGGATGCAACTGAATCGCTGATCATCTACCGTACCGCACCAACTCAGAAGCCGGGCGAGCTGACCACGGCAACCGTCAACCACGTCTATGGGCACACCATAGGGTCGCCGTTCATCGCTCAGGTGTCCATCACGGGCACCGGAGAGGGCGGGATTATCGAGGGTAAGGACACGCTGACAGTTTCAGTGTCCGAAGTTCCTGCCATAGAGGTGTTCGCAGGTGAGTGGAAGGCAGCCACCCAGAACACGGAGGTGGAGTTCTCAGGGTCGTTCACCAGGCCCCAGGGGCTGACAAACGTCCGGTTCGAGTGGGAATTCGGAGACGGGCAGCCTCCCGTAACAGGAGATCTCCCCGAAGGCGTAACTCGCGCTACCGCGGCTCACGTCTATCGTGACTATCGTCCAGAACCGTATGTCGCCAGACTGACGATAAGGGCAGACAGTGAGGTCGGAGAAGTAGAATCATCCCAGGTAGTGGCGGTTCGTGTGCGCGAACAGCTTGGATTCGTGGTGGGAGGGTACGACTTCGCGGGCAGCCTAAAGAGCGCGGTGAGGGGACTTTCTTCATTTGCTCAAAGCCTTGCGGTGGCGCTCATCTGGGTGGTGATCTTCATTCCGGTTTGGGCGATAATCGCTGCCGTGATATGGCTGATTGTCCGCGCGTGGAGATGGCGCAAGTCCAGGCGCATCCATGAGATGCCTGAGCAGGAAGCGAGCGCAGACGTTTGATCCCTGAAGAGGGCCTTGTCCGTCACTTCACCGCTACTGGCTTTGTGGTTCGTGGAGACAGTGTCGCGCTGCACTGGCATCCGAAGGTCAAAGCCTGGCTGCCTCCCGGAGGTCACATCGAGCCGAACGAAGATCCGGTGCAGGCGGTAATCCGCGAGGCCCTGGAGGAGACCGGCCTCGAAGTCGAAGTCGTTCCGACATCGCCCGATCTGAACCTGGCCTACCCCGAGCGGGTCCATCCACCGTACACGATCATGGTCGAGGATATTCACGACCCGGCAGATGGGTTTCACAAACACATCGACATGATCTATTTCTGCCGGCCTGTGACAGACTGTCAACGACTGGCGGAAGGCTGGCAATGGGTGTCGAGAACCA
>JAAXHZ010000352.1 GCA_012270625.1 Dehalococcoidia bacterium
TGAACGGCGTCCGGCGACTTGATGATCGAGAGTATCTCACGGTCTATGTTGGGTCTGCCGAAGTAGTACTCGGGATTGGCCTCGAACTCGATTCGCTGGTCTGGAATGTAGCTGACGAACTTGAACGGCCCCGAACCCATCGGTGAGTCGAAGAAGAATTTTTCGTTAGCCAGCTCTGACGGCGCAACGTCGCCAAGAATGTGCTTGGGAAGGATGGGGTATGTGGTCTGCTGCAGGAACAGGATGTTCGAGAACGCCTGGTCGAAGCGGATGGTGTGGTCATCCTCGACGACGATGCCCTCGACCGTGTCAGCCTCGCCCTTCGTGTACGCCTCTGCGCCCTTGATAAGCGCGAGCGCTCCAGTGCGCTTCGAGCCTGTCTCTCCGTTTAAGTACATATGATACGTCCACGCCACGTCGTGAGCTGTGACAGGCGTGCCGTCGTGCCACTGAGCGTTCTTGCGCAGATGGAAGGTCACTGATGAGCCGTCGCTTGCCGTGTCCCAGCGTTCGGCCAGGTCCGGGGACATCTTCTGTCCATCCGGGTCAGCCATTGTGAGCGACGAATAGATGTGGTTGAACACCCAGCCCTGGGTGCGGCTGACCGCTATGAGAGGGTTGAAGTTGGGCGGGGCGGCGTTGGTGGATACCTTCAGTACCTTCTCTTCGCCGTCGGCTCTCTGCATCGCCGCAGCTTCCACCGCTTTGGACGCGGCGGCGGCGGCCTCGGACGCAGCCATCGCCGCAGCCTCGGACGCGGCCTTTTGTGCAGCCTCAGACGCAGCCATCGCCGCGCTCTCGGAGGCACCCATGACCGCCTCTTGCACCAGCTTTTCGACCTCGGCGGCAGTGACGCCGGGCTGCGAAGCGGCTGCGGAGTCGGCGACCGCCTTGCTCACCAGGGTCTGGATCTCCTCCCTGGTGGCTCCTGGCGTGACGGATGCCTCGACAGCGCTCTCCACCATCGATCTGATTTCCGCGGGACTGGCAGATTCCGGTGTGGCGGCCTTGACGGCGGCTTCTACCATCGCCTGTATCTCTTGAGCAGACATCTCGTCGGATTCACCTGCGGCGACTGCCTGTGCGACCGCGTCTGAGACAGCGTCCTCAACGGCTGCGGCTACCGCGCTGGAGACCGCTGACTCGACCGCCGACGAGATTGCGGCTGTATCTATAGTCGGCGCGGGAGCCGGCGCCACAGGCTCGGAACTCGAGCACGAGATGGCTCCAAACAACAACGCCGCTACTAGAGCGGCAATCAACATAGCGGACTTTCCATAGAGACGCTTGCGTATAGTCATGGTGCTCATTCCGTTCTACTGCTGCGTGCTCTCAGCCCACGCTGAGCCGAGATTTGACCTTGGCAGAGACTATAACGGCTTTACCTGTGTGTCAATACAGGAAAATTTGTTCCTCAATAACGGACTTATAGAATACTACTGGTCCGGCCATGAATCGCCGCTGTATGCCGCCTCCCAGAATAGGTACTCGTAACGTAGAGCAGTGTGAAACGCCCGCTCGATTTTGGGACGCTGGACGCCGAGATCCGCGGAGTCCAGGTACTCCTTGCACCAGTCCACGAAGTAACCCAGGACGGCGGGACCGTGCAGATCTATCCACTGTCGGTAGATCGGGTTCGAGGGTCGCTTGCCCTGTTCCAGGAGCCGTGAACCCCAGTCCAGGTACGTCCCCTCTGTGACATAGCAGACGGTCACGATCTCCTCGAAACTGCCTTCCAGCCCCGTTCTTGCGAGGAAGTCTCCGAAGCCCTGAGTCGCGGGCGAAGCGCTCACTGCCGAGTACTCTTCCTCACTCGCCTGAAGCACCTCGAATGCTCTCAGGAAAAACTCGTTCTCAGCAGCGGCCTGGGGGTCGAGTATCCCGGAAAGGAACGAGTGGAGGTGGCTGGCGGCAACCAGGTCAGGCGCCTTGGCTACCCCCATGCTCATCATTGCGACAAGGTCGTTGACAAACACATAGTCCTGAAGGAAGTAGCGTCTGCCACGTTCCGAAGACAGCGTGTCGTCGCCCATCTCTGTCACGAATGGGTGGTGGGTCATTCTCTGCCACAGATCACTGTGGCGATCTCTGAGTTCCTGGATCAGTGACATGTTGTCCTACTTTCCCGTTACGCTGGCGTCGTATGCGTCGGCTGCCGCGAAACCGCTGTCGATCATTCCCTGTTCCTTCATCCAATCCACGAAGCTCTGCCACCGCGCAGACTCCTGCGTGCCGAATCCGCCGCCGGAGGGGAGCTGCCACTGCGGCACCAGGAGGTCCGCGCCGGGCCTGTCGATAGCCTCGTCTATCTCGTCAGGGTTCTCTTCGACCAGAATGTCCACGCCAGCCTGCGGATCTTCGATGGCTTCCTCGAAGCCCTTGGTGATCGCCCTCACGAACCTCTCAGCGACGTCCCTGTTTTCATTCAGGTATTCCTCGCTGGTCACGAGCACCAGCTCGTAGTAGTCCGGCACGCCCCAGTCCTGCATCTTCATCACATTGACCGGATGACCCTGGTTCTCCAGCAGAATCGACTCGTGAGTCCAGTACGCGCCGACCGCGGCATCGACCTTTTCGGAGATCAGCGACTCCGCGATGTTAAAGCCGATGTTGACGAGCTCCACTTCGGCGAGTCCTCCCGCGACGCCGTCCGCCTTGAGCATCGTGTCGAGCAGCGGCTCGTTCGTGGGAATGCCCGGATAGCCGACCTTCTTGCCAGCGAGCTGGGACGGTCGGGTGATGCCAGACGACTCCAGCGCCATCACCGAGTTCAGAGGATGCTGGACCACAGCCGCGATCGACACAACCGGCACGCCCTCGTTGCGCGCGAGTATGACGTCAGGCTGGTAGTTCATCCCGAAGTCGTCAGATCCCGACGCGACGGTCTGGAGTACGGTGGACGGGTCTGACGGCGTGTACATGGTGACGTCCAGCCCCTCGTCCTCGAAGTATCCCTTCTGCTGTGCGATGAACAGACCGAGGTGATTGGCGTTTGGATACCAGTCCAGCGCCAGCTTGACCGGCACGGCCTCTTCCTCTGTGCTGCACGCGAGCGACACAAGGGCGAATGCCGTCGCCAGAGCGGCAGCGATTACGTAAGTTATTGGGCGTCTCATTTGCGTCAAGTCCTCCGCTCGTCCAGCCTCGATTAGGCCGGGCTAGTGTTGCCTTCAGTTTTCACTTATCTGCTGCCCACGCGCGGCGCGCCACCAGGGAATGGCGAATCGTTCGACTATTCCAATAGAGGCGAACAGCCCGACTCCCATCGCGGACAGGATCGCGATCGCCGCGAATACACGTTCTGTGAGGAACTGTGGCTTGGAGCGGATCATCAGGTAGCCAAGACCCTCGCTCGATCCGACCCACTCTCCTATCACGGCGCCTATTACGCTGACCGCGATGGCGACTCGCATACCGCTGAACAGGTAGGGCAGTGACGTGGGCACCTGCACCTTGAAGAAGATTTGCAGCCTGCGCGCTCCAAGCGTTCTCATCAGGTTTACCATGTCTCGGTCCACCGACTTCAGGCCGTCCACCATGTTGACCACGATGGGAAAGAAGCTGATGAGAGCGACCACGATGACCTTTGGCGCAAGCCCGTACCCAACCCATATGAGCAGCATCGGCGCGATCACTATGATCGGTATGGTCTGGGACGCGATCACGAACGGGTAGATAGCGCGTTCGAGAGTACGCGACAGACCGATTGCGGTCGCCAGGCCCACCCCGCAGGCTAGGGCTAAACCGAATCCCACGATGATCTCTAACAGCGTCGCGCGCGTGTGCTTCCACAGAAGCGCGGCGTCGTTGAACAGCGCCGTGCCTATGTCCGACGGAGCTGGGAGGAGCCAGGTCTGCACGTCGAAGACTCGGACATAACCCTCCCAGACGACGAGTATGCCAATCACGATGAGAAGTGACGGTAGCCACTGCCTGGCGGCGCGGTCGAGGGCCCTGGCCAGAGTGTCCCTGTCGTTACCAGCCGCTTGGCGCGCATGTCGAGCTTCGACGCTCATGGGCGCATGTCCCCTGGGCCCGCCTCCTCCCGGATCGAAGTGAGCAGGGCCGACTTCAGGGCCATGAACTTCGGCGTCGAGAACACGTCCATGCTGCGCGGTCTGGCCAGATCCACGTTCTGGACCATCTTCATCCTTCCCGGCCGCGCGGTCATGACATAGACGCGGTCCGAGAGAAGAATTGCCTCATCGACGTCGTGAGTGACGAGGATAATGGTCTTCTGCATGGACTCCCACAGGCCGGTGATCCACTGGTGAATCTGAGTCCTGTTGAGCGCGTCCAGCGCCCCGAACGGCTCGTCGAGCAGGAAAACCTCCTGGTCTGCCAGTACGGTGCGGAGGAAAGCGGCGCGCTGGCGCATACCGCCCGACAGCTCGTATGGGTATGCGTTCTCGAAACCTTCGAGTCCAAATCGTCCCAGGTGCTGCCTGGCCCGTTCGCCAGCTTCCCGCTTGGACATACCCTGGAGCTCCAGTCCGAGTACAGCGTTGTCGAGGACGCTCCGCCAGGGCATCAGCAGGTCCTTCTGCTGCATGTAGCCGACC
>JAAXHZ010000353.1 GCA_012270625.1 Dehalococcoidia bacterium
CAGTGAACCCATCCGATCTCAGATACACCAGGGAGCACGAGTGGGTCCGAGTCGAGTCCGATGACCTGTGCGTCGTCGGCATTACAGCCTTCGCCGTCGAGAGCCTGGGGGACATCGTCTACCTTGAGTTGCCCGGCGTCGACGACACACTGGCCCAGAACGCACAGTTCGGCGAAGTAGAATCCGTCAAGGCCGTCTCAGAGCTCTACGCCCCTGTTAGCGGCACGGTAGCAGAGGTCAACGAAGCGCTGGCCGACGCGCCGGAGGTGGTGAATGACTCGCCATACAGCGACGGCTGGCTGCTGAAGGTCGTACTGGCAGACGCTTCCGAGATCGACAACCTCCTGACCGCTGAACAGTACGAAGAGTACCTTGCCTCCGAGGCTTCGTGAGCGCTGCGCCATCGCGTCAGGAAGGTGATGTAAAGGACTGGCGATGTTAGACGGCCGCTTCACATCTCCCTACACGCCCAACACGGACGAAGACCGCAGACAGATGCTTGAGGCCATCGGCGTTGGCTCTTTCGAAGAGCTGGTCGCTGACGTCCCCGTCGAGCACATCGACCCCCACTACGACCTTCCTCCGCCGGCCTCGGAGCTTGAACTGAGACGCGAGATTGGCGGCATGGCCGCGCAGAACGCGGTGCCGGGCGACTACGCCTGCTTCCTTGGCGCAGGCTCGTATAGGCACTTCATTCCGGCAATCGTCCGCTCAGTGTCTTCCCGAAGCGAGTTCATGACCTCTTACACGCCGTACCAGCCTGAGGTCTCCCAGGGCACGCTTCAAGCCCACTACGAGTTCCAGTCTCTGATTTGCCAGCTAACGGGCATGGACGTCGCCAACGCCGGAATGTACGACGTCGCCACCTCCATGGCTGAAGCTGCCCTGATGGCGGTGAGAGTCACGCGCCGGGAGCGAGTGACGGTACTTGACTCGGTCTCTCCAGAATACCGCCAGGTGCTGAACACGTTCGTCCACTCCCAGGAAGTCGAAATCGATATCCGTTCGACGGGCAGCGTAGAGTTAGGCGAGTCCACCGCGTGTCTCATAGTCCAGCAACCAAACTTCTTCGGCTGCTTCGAAAATCTGAAAACGCTATCCGATGTAGCCCACTCCGCGGGCGCACTCCTGGTGGTGTCGGTGGACCTGACGTCGCTCGGAATGTTCAAGCCGCCCAGCGAGTACGACGCCGACATCGTCGTCGCCGAGGGACAGACGATAGGCGTCGCCCCCACTTTTGGCGGCCCTTACGTCGGTATCTTCGCCTGCAAGCAGGAGTTTGTCAGGCAGATGCCCGGCCGCGTTGTCGGACGGACCGTAGACACCCGCGGCCGCGAAGGCTACGTCCTCACGCTGCAGACCAGAGAGCAGCACATAAGGCGTGAAAGGGCCACATCAAACATATGCACAGCCGTCGGACTAATCGCCCTGATGACAACGCTGTACATGGCCTCCCTCGGAAAGCAGGGCCTCCGCCGCGTAGCCGAGCTGTGCTACCACAAGGCGCACTACGCCGCGACTCTGATTAAGCAGATTCCGGGTTACTCGCTTCCCATGAACGGCACGTTCTTCAGGGAGTTCGTGGTCGAGTGTCCCCTTCCAGTCGCTGAGGTCAACGAGTTCCTGCTGGATCGCAGGATCATCGGCGGATTGGACATCAGCGATCAGGTGCCCAACGGGATGCTGCTCTGCTGTACTGAGATGAACACCAGGGAAGAGATAGATCAACTCGCCGTTGCGCTGGAAGAGATGGCAAGCCAGTGATCCACTCAACCGGCAACGAACTGGACAGCCTGAATCGACGGCTGTTGATGGACCGCAGCATGCCCGGAAGGGTCGGCTACACGCTCCCGCCTCTCGACGTTCCTGAACAGGAAGCACCGCCCTCGGAACAGCTCCGCGACGAGCTCCCGATGCCTGAGGTAAGCGAAGGCGAGATCGTCCGATACTTCTCCCAGATCAGCCGCGCCAACTTCTCCATCGATCACAACTTCTACCCTCTCGGCAGCTGCACGATGAAGTACCGTGCAGCTGCCGAGAGGGTAGAAGT
>JAAXHZ010000354.1 GCA_012270625.1 Dehalococcoidia bacterium
TTCTGCGCGTCGGGGTTGGAGTTGATGACCTCTGCGGCCCACTTGCTGAACTCCACGGCGTCGCCATACAAGGCTGTGATGACTGAGCCTTCGGAGTCATATATCTGGATGCGCTTGTTGCCCCAGTCCGACACATAAACATCGCCCTCGCTGTCCACGGCGATACTAGCCGGATGGTCCAAATTCGCGCCTTCATCCGCGTCGTCTCCTCCGAAAGTAACCAGCAGGTCACCCTGTGGCGAGAACTTCACGCCTCGGTTGTTGCCCCAGTCGGCGACGAAAATGTTGTCGTCCCCGTCCACGAACATTCCCCAGGGACTATCGAGCTGCCCTTCGCCGATGACTGCCAGGAACTTGCCGTCCTTGGTGAACTTCTGCACCCGGTTGTTTTTGGCTTCAGCCACGAGGATGTTGTCGTCGCCGTCGAACGCCAGACCGGACGGCCCATTTAACTGGCCCTCTCCCGATCCTGTCTCTCCCCATTGGCTGATGAGCTCGCCGTCTTCGTTGAAGACGTGAATCCGGTTCTCGTATTCATCTGAGCAGTACAGATTACCTTCAGAGTCCAGCGCTATGCAGGTGGGCCACATCATCTGCCTGCGCCCGAAGTCTCCGATGAACTGCTCGTCGATGGTCAACTTACCGATGCGCTTGTTTTCCGCAACGACACCGCCTGCGCCGTCGTTACCGCGGCTGACGACGTAAAGTACGCCATCGGGTCCGGCGGCAACATCAACAGGCTGCGTGAATCCGTTGCCCGCAGCGGCGTTTCTTCCAATGGCATGGCTGAAATTCCAAGTCCGTCCAGCCACGGTTGTAGTGAGCATGTTTTCACCTCTCAAGTATTAGGCACGCGATCCAGCATCTCCAGTAGCGTTCTGATGTCCGCTAGATTGCGGGCGAGGTCTTCGGCATCCAGCCAGCCTTCGTAGAAGTTCTGGTGCGTGACGCTAGCGACCTGGAATAGCGTGCGTATCTCCGGCTGGTTCATCTCGTCGGCCACCCTGCGCGCAATAATGAACAGATCCGAGTGGCTGGTATGTCTCCATCCGCGCGATCTAGCTATGCTCTTCATCGCGTGCGCCGCGGATCCCCATCCTTTTTCAGCCGCCTGGAGCAAGTCTCCTTGCGCGAGCTCCTCGTCAGCCTGCTGGATGAGCCGCCTGCTGGTCGCGGCATGGTCGATTGCAGATACCATGAAGATATATCTCCAACACGGTCGCATAAGTCATATGCTCGTACAGTCCTGGAAAAGGACCGTACGAGCGTATGACGACTTTCTCTACCGACCTCGAGACTCTCTGCGGACGGTCTAGTGGCCGTTGGTCTGCAGGAATCTCGGCGCCTCGAAGCTGCCGTTGACGATCGGGGCCGCCTCCATATGGAGATGGTTCTCGAGGATCGTCGTGTAGAAGCCGCGGAAGTCCTGGTTGGGGACGAGGTCGCCCTGCTCCAGGGCCTCTGGCCTGGTCTCCGGGTACTCGGAGTACATCCCGCCCTTGACCCTTGGGCCTATGGCGAAGCCGACGCCGGCCGCGCCGTGGTCGGTGCCGGAGCCGTTGTCGCGCACGCGCCGACCGAATTCGCTGAACATGATCATGACCACGTTCTCATCAGCATCGTGCTCTCTGAGGTCGTCCCAGAAATCCTGCACGGCCTCGGACACGTCCTGCCACAGCTTCGCATGGGTGGTGGCCTGCGCTGCGTGGGTATCGAACGAACCGTAGTCGCAGTAGAAGACGCGCGTACCGACGTCCGCGGTGTGGATCTGGGCGATGTCGCGCAACTTGCTGGAGATCGGGCTCGCGCCGTACTCGACCGAGGACTCGTACTTGTCAGGGGCGATCTTCAGGATGTCGGCGCCCTTGAGCGCATCCAGACCGGTCTGGCCGAGATACTCCATCACCTGGCCCGTTCCTACGGCGGGACCGTACATGTTGGCGAAGCGGCCGAGCATCTGCTCGCGCTG
>JAAXHZ010000355.1 GCA_012270625.1 Dehalococcoidia bacterium
CTCAATAAGATGCGATTGCCCTGGCACTCTCGGTGGCTGATGTTGACACCCGCCTGGGCTATAATTACCGTAGATACGCGATGGAGCAGGCTGGTCATGCTGCCAGCCCCCGATCTGACAAATGTTCGAGGAGGAGACCGTGGCGGAACAACCGAATGAAAAGTCCATGCAGAGGATGCGGGTCTTCGTGGAGAAGTTCACGGAGAAGTCGGGAACTTACACCCATCCTGGTGAAGGTGTCACCGAGGCTGTGATACTGGGTCTGGCCCAGAACATTGACGAGACAGGGCGTCCGCTCTGCCCGTGCAGGTTTTATCCCGATAAGCAGGAAGAGGTCAAGCATCGAACGTGGATATGCGCGTGTGACGACATGCAGATCTACAAGTACTGCCACTGTCTGCTCTTTGTTGATGAAGAAGGTCTGCCGATCACTGAGTACCTGCCGGAAGACCACGAGGGCAGGGCGATGTACGGCCTGGTGAAAGACCCGCACCCAGACAAGGGCAGGGTGCTGCGCCACAAGGCCGAGGAGCGCGAGATCGAGCGACGGGAACGCCCGTCTTAGTGGACGCTTACAGAAATTCAGGAGACGTAATGAGCACAGCGAACAAGACAGTCACAGTGTATTCCACCCTGGGATGCGGCTACACCGACATGCTCAAGGAGCAGCTCGACCGCGACGGCGTCGAGTACGAGGAGGTGAACCTGTCGCTGCACCCTGATCGCTGGCCTGAAGTTCTGCCCCATACCGACGGGCAGCGCATCAGCCCGGTTATGATCGACGGCGACGAGGTCACCATCGGCTTCAACGGCATCGGCTGCTACGGGTAGAGGTGGGTTGTGGCAGCTACCGCGCTAATCTACACCCATCCCGAGTGCACGATCTGTGTCTCCGTCAAGATGGAGCTCGACGAGCAGGGCAAGACATACGAAGAGGTCGATCTGGGCGATCATCCTGAGCGATGGCCCGAGGTCGAGGAGCTGACCGGCGGCGACAAGATCACGCCGGTGCTCGTCGAGGACGGCGAGGTCACCATCGGCTACAGGGGCATCGGCTGTACCTTCTACTAGGCGTCTGCGCTCGCAGGCGCCTCTACAGCAGTCTGCCTATCGGCGCTATGCACTCCGGCGCGTCGTTGGCGGCGGAGTTGACGATCTGGGAGACCTCGTAGGCGGTCATCAGCTCAGAGGGATAGGGCACGAGAAGGTCCGACAGCGCAGCCGTGTCATCTATGTCCGGGTCCAGCCAGACGGACTCGACATCCGGGTCGAGTATGACAGGCATCCTGTCGTGAATCTCGGCCACCAACTCGTTGGCTGATGTAGTTACTATGGCGCACGACGTCAGCCAGCTATCGTCCGGACGCTTCCACGCCTCCCACAGTCCCGCGAATGCGAACAGCTCTTCCGACTCGAGCATGATCCGCATAGGAGTGCGGTTCCTGCCTTCGCGCTTCCATTCGTAGAAGCTGTCCGCGACGATCAGGCACCTGCGCCGCCGGTACGCTGCTCGGAAGCTGGGCCTTTCGGCGAGTGTTTCTGCTCTGGCGTTGATCATGCGGCTGCCGATCTTAGGGTCCTTCGCCCAGGACGGCGCCAGCCCCCAGCGCATCATCGCGGCGCGGTTAACGCTGCCGTCGCTTCTGACGGTGAGCACGTCCTGAGTCGGGGCAATGTTGTACCTGGAAACGGGAGCGTCGCCTGTCTCATCGCAGCGCTCCGATATGCGCCGCAGCTCGGCTTCGGGCAGGTGAAATCTCTGCTCGACCCCGTACCAGTCCACCAGAACGAAGCGTCC
>JAAXHZ010000356.1 GCA_012270625.1 Dehalococcoidia bacterium
CCCACTGCTACGCCTACGCCCGAACCCACCAGTACGCCTATACCTACTGCAACTGCAACGGCTACGCCCGAACCTACCAGCACGCCCACACCTACCGCTACCGCAACGCCAATCCCCATAAGCGTCAGCATATCCCACACTGCGCTCACCGTCGCAGAGGGCAGAACCACAAGATATACTCTGTCCTTGCTCTCACAGCCGACCGACGAGGTAACGGTAGCGCCGCTCAGCAGCGACGCATCTCTGGTTACCCTGTCCCCAGCCGCCGTCACCTTCAACACGAATAACTGGAACACACCTCAGACCGTTTCCGTCTCCAGCATCGACGACGAAGTTGACAACTCCGACGACCACGGCGCCACCATCACTCACTCCGTCAGCGCAGGCAGCTACAACGGTGCTGCGGGCGAAGTGAGCGTGTCGGTCACGGACAACGACGAGGCAGAACTGCTCATCACAGGCGACATCATAGAGCAGGACTTCTATCTCACCGACGAGCTAGAACCTCGCAAGATGGAAGGCGCTACCTTCTCTTACTGGCTCGCGCTCAACTCCAACCCGCAGTCCTTCGTCTCCAACGGCAGCGTGTCCATCACCCTGACCGCAGACTCGAACAGGCTCACCATCTCACCGAGCACAGTCACCTTCAGCGCCTCAGACGGCTACTGGCTGGACCTGTTCGAGAAGGTGACCTTCACTGCGGTGGACAACGCCGACGACGAGGGCAATCAGCGCGTGCGCGTATCCTATGCGGTGAGCGGCTCACCGGAGTACGCTGCTCTGCAGATTCAGGACACGCTGGTTACCGTGGTTGATGATGAGCACAGAGAGACCTATGATCTGGAGACGACGGACGCTCCCTACTCTGACCCCAATTCGCAAGGCTTGACTATAGCAGAGTCTGACGGGCAGCAGCGTCTGCTGTTCCAGGCGACGCTGCACACGGGCGAAGAGATAGAGTCTGCTCAGCAACTCGTTCTCACATTCGGAGGTAGCGCGGTCGAAGGCGAGGACTACACCGTTGAGGGCAGACGGTACATCGTAATAGGCTCCGGCGCTTCTAGCCCGACCACTTGGTTGACCATCACGCCGATAGCGGATGGTGTAGTAGAGGGCGATGAGACTATCGTGATTACCGGCAAGTATGTAGAGCGTGAGAGTCCGCTGCCCGGCGACGGATTGGCGGATGCGTCTATGACGAT
>JAAXHZ010000357.1 GCA_012270625.1 Dehalococcoidia bacterium
GAGTCCTTCACCCCGTGCAGCAGCATGTTCATCCGCGCGAGGTTGTAGGTGGTGATGTTCTTCTCCTGTCCGTAAATCTTGCCGATGCCGTGCGGTCCCATGCGCTTGCGCACATTGAGCAGCAGCGAGCCCGAGCCGCAGGCGAAGTCCATCACGCTGGTGAGGTGCTTCCGCTTGCCGGTCTTCGGTTCTTGGCTGTCGAGCGTGACGATCGCGGAGAGGATGTCTGAAATCCGCTGCGGTGTGTAGAACTCACCGGCCTTCTTGCCCGAGCCAGCGGCGAACTGGCCGATCAGGTACTCATACGCGTCGCCGAGGGTGTCACTGTCCGTGGAGAACTCCGCGAGGCCCTCGGCTATCTTGGTGATGATTGTGCAGAGCTTCGCGTTCCGGTCTGCGTAGGTCTTGCCGAGTTTGTCGGAGCCGAGATTGATCTCCGAGAACAGACCCGAGAACGTGCTCTGGAATGACTCGTTCTCGATGTATTTGAAACCTGCCTGGAGCGTGGTGAGCAGATCGCCATCCTGGGTGCGGGCCATGTGGGCGATGCTGGCCCAGAGGTGCTCGGGGAGAATGACATAGTGCGCCTTGAGCCGCATCTGCTTCTCGAAGGCCGACTCATCATCTGGGTTCTGCTCGTACCAGATAGACAGGGAAGACCGCCCGCCGTTGCCGATGGCGCTCGGATCAGGGTAGTCGCGCCCAAGCTCCTTCTTCACTGCCTGCTCGTAGTTGTCTGAGAGGTAGCGGAGGAACAGGAACGCGAGCATGTAATCGCGAAAGTCGTCCGCGTTCATTGCCCCGCGGAGCTGGTCGGCGATGGCCCAGAGCGTTGTGCCAAGCTGTTTCTGTTTGTTCTCTGTCATGGGTTAGCCGGCGTGGGTAACAAACTCGTACCGCGTGTTCAGCTTCTCAAGAATCTCGTCAAACAGCGCTAAACTGTCCGGTACGAGAAGATCGGATTCGTAGTAGTAGACGTTCTTGTGGGCGAGCGCGTTCACGATCCGAGCGATCTCGTCCGCATCCTCGAAGCCGATGCGTTCGAGTGCGTAGCTGATCCGACCGACTCCAAGGAACGACGACACGCTCTCCAACACTTGGCGAAGAAGGGCCAAGTGATATGCACGGACATCGTTCCGTTGCCGCGCTTGCTCCAACAATTGAAGTACTCGGAGGTGATAGAGCAATACGTCGCTCTTGTGAGTCTCCAGCGAGACTTCCCCGTGTTTACTGCTTAGGATGCTCGCCTTTGTCCTCGGCTTGTACTGAGCGCTCTTCTCACCCTTCATCAACCAATCGAACAGGATGGAGAACAACCCGACATGATGGGTGGCAATGATGATCTTCCGTTTGCCGAAGTACTTCTCGATCAGGTCGTACAGCGTCGATACGGTCACGAAGATATTGTGGTCGTCGAGACTTGAGACCGGATCGTCGATGAATATATAGTGAGACTGTCTTTCCGCCCAACCTTCCACTTCCATCATCGCCAGAAAGAAGCACCAGACAAATATTCGCTCCTCGCCACGCGAGATTTTCATCGCCGGATCGTCTCCGGGCTGCGTGCCTGTGGGGAAAAATGAAATCGACTCGATTCCCCTCTCCGCGTCCGGGTGCATGACGAAACGGAAGTCGAAGCCCGCTCTGTACGGTTTCAGCTTCGCGTGGATGTCGAGTTCGTTAAGGTTAGCGTGAAACCTGCTGAGACTGCTTGGAAGAACAGTCAGTCGTATGTTGGCCTCAGCGTTCTCGATGTCATTGTTCCAGACGAAGAGGTCTTCGCTGTATGCGTTGTAGTAGATACCCGTGTGCGTTCCGTCCTCCTCTTTCGTCGCATTCTTGTACGCGACTGATAGCCGTGTTTTCCCAACTGAGTTGAAAGCGTAAAGCAACTGAACGGCGGTAGCGTCGCCGCGCAGTTCTGAAGCGATGTCTTCGATGGTTTTCATTCCGTCTCCAGAACGGGAAAGAGCTGCTGCATCAGTCCCTGCTTGTGCTGCCGCAGGGCTTCGAGCTTCCGGCCCTCCGCCGCGATCAGGTCGTCCAGATAACCGAGACAGTCGGCGATCTTCTGCTGTTCTGTTTTCCGCGGTAGCGCCACCTCAATGGATGCAAGATCCGAGGGTTTGATCGCGGGATAGTTAGAGCCTGCACATCGGGCCAAGACATCGTTCACAAAAGAGTCAGTGTGTATTAGCTGGTACAGGAACTCTGGACACTCACAAGCTCGAAGCTGTGCATACCCCGTTGAAGCCACATACTCGTGTCCATCGTTTATGTCGAGGAGGAGGTTATTGCGCTGATAGGGTCGAACGGTCTGATAGATGATGTCTTTGCCACTCAGGAGCCGCTGAGCACGACTTGGGGCAGCGTCTCGAGTGATCTCTTTTCGTTCTATTAGCGTGCTGTTTTTGACAGATTCCAAGTCGATGTAAATGAACCGATCCGGCAATCCGTCAATTCTTGGGTTGATATCACTAGCGGATGACAGAGTCCGCAAGTCCCAGTCGCGCTGGTCTCGAAACGCCGGAAACCGCAGTCGCGGCAAGGTTTCGCCGGGCTGGGGGAAGAGCTGCTGCATCAGTCCTTGCTTGTACTGCCGCTGGGCTTCTAACTTTCGGCCCTTCGCCGCTATCAGATCGTCCAGCGAGCCGAGACAGTCGGTGATCTTCGCCTGCTCGGCCACTGTTGGTGGGATTGGGATCGGAACAGCCGA
>JAAXHZ010000358.1 GCA_012270625.1 Dehalococcoidia bacterium
CCTGATCGCGCTTGACCGACATACTGGCGAGACTATCTGGGTATCTGACCTCGGCTCAGCGGTCGTAGGCTCCCCGATCGTCCGAGGGGGAGTGATATACATCGCCTCAAGAGCCGTGTACGCGATCGACGCTGCCACTGGAGAACACCTCTGGCGACACACTGTCGGCGGGGGCGTATCGCGACCAGTACGACTGTCTGGCCAGATAATCTCGGCAATCAGCTCGGACGGCAGCGTGAATCTCATCAGCGCCGCCAACGGCAGGCGTCGCCTGACGTTTCCCCTCTGGTTCAGCACGTCCGCCGCCCCGATAGCAGCCGACCGGACACTGGTGATCCCAGGCGACCGCGCCTTCGTGCAAGCCCTCGACATCGACGAGCGAGATGTCCCGATGGAGAAGGCGGTCCGATACTGGTGGACCAAGCTGTGGCTGTGGGATATGGCCCCTCGCCCTCCGCTGCCTCGCGCGTATCTATGGCAGAATCGCGCCATTGTCGGCGACACCGCCTACGCCCTCGGCGTGGACAACGAATCGGTTTTCATCGGTGTCGCGAAAGTCGATGGGAGTGGGACCGCTGTTGCCCTGGACCTGTCCACAGGTCAGGTGCAGTGGGAAATTCCAACAGAGTATCCGGTCCTCTCTCCAGCCATTCTGACCGACGACTCGCTGATCTTGGGCATCGAAGGCGCCGGAGTGCTGGCATTGGACAAGCTCACCGGAGCGCTCCTCTGGGATCTGGAGATCGAAGAAGGTCTGTCCACCGCGCCCACTGTCACAAAGAGCGGACTGGTCCTGATTCCAACGACAGGCGGCGTTCTGAAGGCGATTCGCTAACCTCCGTCAGCGTCCGACCGACCCGCCAAAAAGAAACAGGCCCCGCTCACCCGGCGGGGCCTGCATCTGTGTACCTTGAATCTATCGCCGCTGCTGCTGCGGCCTGTCCCCTTCACCCAGATCCTCGAGATCGAGGCTGTCGATGAAATCAGAGAACGCGGACAGCCGCTTGAGCTCGTCTTCGTTTAGCTCACGGCCCTCATCTTCCGTGCCGTCTTGCGGAATAACGGCCTTTCCAGTCTCCTCGTCCATCTTGACGCCCACCTTCTCTATGACCGACTCCTCGGCAAATATGGGCGCATCCGCTCGTACCGCCAGTGCAATCGCGTCGGACGGCCTGGAGTCTATCTCGACCTGTCCGCCGTCGTAGTCCAGAACGATCTTGGCATAGAACGTATCGTCGCTCAGGTCAGAGACGATGATATGGTTGACCTGTGCGCCGAGCGATATGATGATCGAACCTAGCAGATCATGTGTGAGCGGTCTGGGAACGCTCATGTCCTGCAGCTTCAATGCGATGGCGTCGGCCTCGTTAGCGCCGATCCAGATGGGTAAGTAACGATCGGTATCCTTGACCTTGAGAATCACCACACGCTGGTAATTCATCAAGCTGACGCGGATACTGTCGATTGACATCTCCCGCATTTGTCTTCCCCTTACTGATGGGCTGCGCCAATTCTAGTTTTCGACCGTGTGAGTGTCAACGCATCGACCCACACTGAAGCTGTATCAGCTTAGTCGGTATCGTCCTGTGGGGGTCCGAGATCCCCTCTCCCTCAGGG
>JAAXHZ010000359.1 GCA_012270625.1 Dehalococcoidia bacterium
CACGAATGCCTACCCCTCTCAGCTCCCTCGGGGAGAGGGCTGGGGTGACGGTGACCTAAGCTGCTCCGGCTGTGTGATGGTCGATAATGAAAAGGCCCTGCCCGATTCGGGTTGCCTTGGGAAGGATCGGTACTATAGCCAATTTGACCCGTAGCGCCATCGAGTTCTCGAGCATGGTGTTCGATCGCTACACCGCCGCGCTCGCCTACCAGGACTATCGCACGCTGTGGATAGCCAACCTGTGTTCCGGGGCTGCGGCTTGGGCGCTCATCGTTGCCCGCGGCGCTCTCGTTTACAACGAGTTCGATTCTAGCACGTGGGTGGCTGTGGTCACTTTCGCGGCCATGATCCCCCGTGTGTTCATCCCGCCCGTTGCCGGCTACCTGTCGGACAAGTTCGACAGGCGACGTGTCGTCTCAGTCATGTACGCGATCAACTTCGCGCAGACGCTCGGACTCTCGATCTATGTGCTCGTCGGCGTGATCAACCCATGGGTCATAGTTGGAATGTCGCTTATCAACGGCTCGGCGCGCGCTGCCCAGATGCCCGCCTCCCAGTCGCTCGTTCCGAACCTCGTGCCTCGCAATCTGCTTCTGAACGGAATCGCTCTCAATCAGGCGACCATGCAGGGATCACGGCTGTTTGGCCCCATCGCCATCGCGCCGCTTCTGGCCACAGTCGGCGTTTCAGGCGCCTTCTTCCTATGCACCGGATTCTACGTCGTCAGCCTGGTACAGAGTCTCAGGATTGGGACAATCTCCACAGGCACCGTCCGCCAGGGCAGCAACTTCATCGTCAACTTCGCCACCAGTGTCTGGGACGGCATCAGGTACGTGTACCGGACGCCGATTCTCAGGGTGGTCGTATTCATGGCGCTGTTCCACTGTGGACTGACGATGTCGTTCGAGTCGCTGCTGCCGGTCCTGTCCGATACGCGGCTGGACGCAAAGGACGCCGGATTCACCCTGCTGATGGCCGCGGTTGGCGGCGGCGCGCTGATATCCGTCATCGCCATCGCCGGAGTTACCAGCGAGTCTATGCGCGGCAAGCTGTTTATGAATCTGGGGGTCATCAGTGGCTTGGCGCCTGCTGTGCTCGCGCTGTCTGTCAACATGCAGACCGCGCTGGTTGCCGCCGCATTCATGGGGGCCACCCAGTCCGGATTCATGACGCTTACTCACACGATGATACAGTCGGTCACGGACGACTCCGTGCGCGGCAGAGTGGGTGCGGTGTACTCCATACACATTGGCGGCATGATGGCCTCGGCCAACCTCGTCAACGGCTGGATGGCAGACATCCGCCTCTCAGACCTGCTCCTCTCAGCCACCGCGCCGCTGTCCAGTCTGGTAAACAACGCGCTCTCCGTCCTGCCGTCTCCCATCGGCCCATCCCCGTTGCTGCTGGTCGGCGGAGTCGGATTCATCGTTGTCATGTTTGTTAGCTGGCAGGCCACGACAATCAGGCGGATCTACCGTGGCGAGATGCGGTACTCTGTGGCCGCCGCAGACTGACTAGACTGCCCAGAGTCGGACCGTGCTCCCGCACACGTTCATACACCTCCCGAACATTGGCCGCGTAACCGAGCAGGCGCTCTGGGACACTGGCATCCATACATGGCAGGACTTTCGGACGTCCCCGAGCCTGCCAACGCGAATACGGTCCCAGTCTAGCGGACTGAAGCAGAGAGTCTCCGAGTGCATGGAGCGTCTGGACGAAAACGATGCCGCGTTCTTCGCCCGGAACATACCCAGATCCGAGACGTGGCGGATGTACGCCGACTTCCGACACAACGCCGCATTTCTCGACATCGAGACGACCGGGCTCTCGCCCGACTACAGCATCATCACCCTCGTTGGCATACTCGACCGGGAGGGCTACCACGCCTTCGTGTACGACCAGAACCTGTCGGATCTGCGAGAGGCGTTGGAGCAGTACGATCTCATCGTCACATACAACGGCGCGTCGTTCGATCTGCCGTTTATCGAGCGCCACTTCGGATCGCTGTTCAATCACACCCCACATATAGACCTGCGCTTCGTCCTGAGCCGTATGGGTCTGAAGGGTGGACTAAAGTCCATCGAGCGCCGCCTCGGAGTGGGGCGTCCGAGCGAGCTCTCCTCACTCGACGGCTACGACGCTGTCAGGATGTGGCGCATGTGGTCGCGCGGAAACCACGGCGCGCTCGACACCCTCATCCGCTACAACGCCGAGGACGTATTCTCCCTGCCAAAGCTCGCCGAGATCGCCTACAACCGCCTCTCGTCATCCATCCGCTCCCCCGCCAGCACTCTGGAGTCGCTAAACTACCCCGAGACAGACCTCCCCTACGACCCCGACGTGATCGACTTGCTTGGGGTACGTTTCTCCTGACTCTCTAACCTAACAACCCTGGGACAATCACTTCCCGTCTATCAGTCTCCAACACGAGCCGCTTGACGTGCCCGGCGAACAGCAGAAATTCGGCAGGAAACTCCTCGACCTGCTTATCGAGTGTTTCATACGCCCCGGGTTTCAACGGCAGGCGAACGATGTTCGTTGCCCAGCCCATGAACTCCCGCAGGCTCGGGTCTTTCGCAGCTTCTCTGATTGGATGAATGGCCTCCGGCAGACGTAGCGCTGGGAAGCGCTCCACATCTGGTGCAACGCTGCGTATGCGATCCACCGCGCTCGCGTGGTCGAACCGGAACGAACCAGACCTGCTGAAGAACTCGGGCGTATCCGTAACTCCAAGAACCGACTTGAAGCCCAGCCCGAAGCGTCCAATCTCGTCGGAGCCGCGCTTGGGCGACAGGTGTGAGAACATCAACGCCCTCACACCGTCCTCGTCGATTGGCTGCCCCTCGTCAGCGCAGTAGAGGTGTGTCTGCGTCAGCCGAATCCAGATCTGTCCGCTGTCCGACAGCGACAGCGCGTCCGCGCCGTTCTGCGCCAGCTCGAGTAATTGGCGGTTAGCATAGCCTCCGCGCGCCGTGTCCTCTTCGGTGTTGGCGTGTTCAGCCACGAGGTTGGGTTGACTGCCGTAGGCTGCCAGCGTCTTCTTGGACTCTTCACGAATGTACTCGTAGATCTGCCCGTCTGCCGCCCAGTTCGCCGCCAGCTTCGACATGGCCTTGGAACGCACGATGGCATCCAGTATTGTATCCACCAGGCCGGGATCCTCGCCTTCTTCTTCGCGAGCGCCCTCAAGGTAGAGATCGACATCTTCGTAAGTCTCGATGTGGTCTGCGATGTCCCACGGATAAGTTTTCAGTGCCATATCTTTTTCCTACCGTAGCTCGCGCGCCAGTTCCTGCGCCGTTCTGATGTCCCTGTATTGGCTGTCCTTGTCTCCACCGGCCAGTAGCACGACTATGGACTCACCCCGCCGTGCGAAATAGACGCGATATCCTGGTCTATAGTGGATGCGTAGCTCCGATACTCCTTCACCCACCGATCTCACATCACCAAGGTAACCACGAGCCAGTCGTAGAATGCGGCGTTCAACACGCTCCCGCGCCTGCCTATCTCGAAGCCTCCTGACCCATCTGGCATAGACCCTAGTTTGACGAACCTCTATCACGTCTGAATTATAGTGTCCCATCTACTCCCATACAACGAGCGCCGACGGTGTACCATATACACTGATCCAATGAACATCGCATACGCAGCCCACGACAGCGCTATCAGAGTCCACGAATCTGCCGAACCGGACGCCCCCGATCGTCTCCTAAGCGTACCGGGATTGAGATGCACTTGGCCGCTGTCGTCACCCGGCGGAGACCTCGTCGCGTTTTCAGGCTACGCGGGAGGCAGCAACGGCAGCGCCAGGTTAGGCATTTACGTATCGGGCATCGACAGCCGAGGCCCCGGCCTCATCTACGCCAACGAACCAGGCTCTGACGGCATCGCCAGGGGCACGCCCCACTACGTCTGCTGGTCCCCGGACAGCAGCAAACTCGCGTTCATCGCCCAGACCGCAAGGGGATTGACCCTGTTCGTCTGGGACGCTTCCTCCGGAGAGCAACCCAGGGCGTTCCTTGATGGCGGTCCGATGTACTTCTCATGGTCACACACCTCAGATGAGCTCTTCGTCCACTCGTTCACCGGTCACTACCTGGTGAACGTCTCGTCAGACGCCAGCCCTGAGCAGTTCCCGGGCCTGAGCACACAGTACATGTCGCCGTCCTGGGACAGGATCAGACGCCGGATCGCCTTCTTCCTGGACTCGAATCAGGGCCGCCAGCGCTTGGTTACAATCGACCTTCAGGAACAGGCGGTCAGGGTACAGACCGAAATAACCGGCATCGCCGCCGCCGCTTGGCGACCTGGATTGCCGCAGCTTGGACTGGTCAGGGCAATGATCGGTTCGTCCGGCTTCTACTCCGGCCTGCACATCATCGACTGCGACACGCAGGAAGACCGCCAGATCGTCGAAGATCCCGTGCTCGCCTTCTACTGGGCGCGCGACGGCTCGAGAGTGGCCTACGTCACGTCATCGGAGGGGGCCGAGGGATCGCTCCGCATCGGCATCGTCACGGTCGATGATGGGACTATCGTCTATCTTCCCGACTTCCGTCCGAGTCAGGAGCAGCTTACGCATTTCATGTTCTTCGACCAGTACGCGCA
>JAAXHZ010000360.1 GCA_012270625.1 Dehalococcoidia bacterium
TCGCCGGATGCGGAGCGCTCTTCTTCGCTCTTGGCGAAAGGGATGATGCCGCCGGCGAACATCAGCGGCTGGGTCTCTCCCCCAATGTCGGGGTGTCGCAGGTTCCATCCAGTGTGGGCTGCCAGGGGCACGGATATCTCCGGAAGGGTTATGCCGGCAACCTCGTTGCCATCGGAGTTCACGTCCGGCACCATCGAGCCGTACACCTTGCCAACGTCGGGCGGCATCTTTGTAACCTGCTCCACGTCAGACCTCAGCTGGTAGTTCCGCCTGTGGGGAAGCGGATGCCGTCGCGGGTAGTTCGTCCCCGGAATCGCGTCCATTACACCCCTGAGTCTGATCGGCGGGACCGCGGTGCCGTCGTCAACCTTGGGATGGCAGCTCCGTGGCGGCTCGACGCCCTCGGCGACCCACCTGTCCAGGTTCTCCAGGCAAGCCCTGAGAAGCGGAGTGTAGTCGATTGTGCTCCGCATGTTCTGAGTGCGGCTGACGCCTTCTCCCGAATCGGAGGTGTCGGTCGGGGGCCACGTGCCGGTGCCGTGTTCGGTTCCGGTGAAGTGGTACACACGGACGTTCGGTCCGGGATCGACGTCCACCCTGCCGTCAGGGTCGGTGTGGATGAGCGATGCGTCGCCCCTGTGGTATTCGGCTGAGGTGTTTGTGTAGAAGACGCGCAGCGGACTGCCGCGCGCGTCAAGCCTGCGATGCAGCGAGTCCGTCACGCCGGTCTCGGGGTCGGCCTGCTCGACGCTGGAGAACGGGAACAGCTGGGTCAGCATGTTGTTGCGGTCCTTCGAGTTCTGTCCGAACCGCTGGTTGAACTCGCCCCGCATCCCGCCCGCTACGTTCGCGATGATGCCGTCAAGCGCCTCGCGCCCCTGCTCGTCGCGATTGAAGTCGTTGTAGATGTACGTGCGCAGGTAGCGACCGGTCTGAGATCGCCCGTAAGCGTAGGCATAGCTGATGTCGATGGGCGAGCCGGCATCGTGCGACCCGTACTTGAACCACGATACACAGTCTCGCAGTCCCGCGAAGCTGAGACCCAGCACCGGCGCGCCGATAGTCGTATAGACGATCTGGTAGAGTCGTCCCTTCTCGAACTTGCCCTCGGCGCAGATGTAGTCGGGATCGGCGACGTACGTCCCGTCGGCCCCTATCCTGCCGAACCGCCAGAACGAGCGCGGCACGAGCCTTGCAGGGCCGTCGGGCATGTCGCGCACTTCCAGCCGGGCGTCGGCCTCGTTCATGTCGTAGGCCGGATACGCCCTGTGACCTTTGTCGGACAGCAGAAAGTTGTGCGTGTCCTCGACGCTCTGGAGCTGCGTGTACACCTTTCCAACCAGCGGGCTGCCCTTGTCGTCCTCGGCGTCGGGACCGTCCATGGTAATCAGGGCCGGGAACGCGGGGGTATCGCCCTGCCAGCCACACGCGACCACGGTGTAGCCGCGCTCCATCAGGAAACCGTTGCCGAGGCTGATGTCGGCGTCCGCGCTTACGCCAGGGTCTATGGCCAGACGTTCGGCGCTGTTGAAATTCGGCAGCGCGACGCGATTGCCGCGGTTCACGACATCCAGCATCAATCGTCCGCTGCCCTTCGAGCGGTCAGCCGGCAGTATGATAGACACGTCGGATGAGAATTCGACCCTGCCGGCGCTGTCTCTCGCGGCGCGGTGGGCGTCCGTGATTCGAGTGTTGGCCGCGTTCTCAGGGTCGATAGAGAAGCGCAGTGTGCCCCGAATCTCCTCGTAAGGGCCGACGTCACCCCACGATCTGCCGTCGGCCAGCGGCCGTCTGAACCTGATATCCAATCCGCTAACTGGCATTTGCTTCCCCCACTGGCTCTGTGCTCTCCTCGTTCCGACTGGCTTGGGTAGATCTTGGCAGATACTTGGGCACGATCACCAGGACAGCTGCCTCCACGACCACGGCCAGCGCGATGAGCATGGTAGCGTCGAAGAAGAACCCCTGCGGGAACATTGCTATCAGGTAGTCGCGGCGCGGGTCTAGCTGCCAGAGATCGTTGCTGAAGCTGATCAGGTGAAACGCCAGGAACAGTCTGTCGAAGCCGACCAGCGACCCCAGACCAACTAGCGCTACCAGCCCAAGAGTCACGCCGCCACCCCATCGCAGCAGCCTGCCCAGCATCGGCCAGAACTCGCGACGCCACACCCAGAATCCTCCCGCGACGACGATGACAAGAAACAGTCCACTGAGCTCCGACACCCTGTACACGCCCTTGACCAGACCCTTCACATCGCGCATGTGCAGCGCTTCACGTTCGTTGTAGAGGTTCATGACGCGGACCCCGGCAACGACTACTCGGATCTCGATCAGGTCGGCGTCGTTGTTGAGGTAGTCGCGAATCTGCTTTCCCGCCGAGATCAGCTCGTCCCGCTCGATTCCGGTGTATCGCGCGATGTCGTACCTGTCGAATCCATATGAATACAGGGGTGGGAAGTTTATAACCCAACGAACGTTGAGAGCTATCAAAAAGACGGGCACGATCGCGACGAACAGCACGGCGATTACAACCTTGACCGTCGGCGCGATGTCAATCCGGGGCGTCATGCGGTAGCATCTTAGGGTCGAGGTATAGGGGTGTCAACAGAGAGGTGAACCGCAGTGACACACAGCAGCTTCCCGAGCAGCTTCGAAGGAATCCAGCGACTCGTCGCGAGGCTGCGTTCGCCGGACGGCTGCCCCTGGGACAGGGAGCAGTCGGCCGATTCACTCAAGCATCTCTTCCTGGAGGAGTGCTACGAGCTCGTGGAGGCCATAGAAGAGGGAGATGTGGAGAAGATAGCCGAGGAGCTGGGCGACGTGCTCTTCCACGGCGCGTCGCAGATCCAGATCGCAGAGGAGCAAGGCGACTTCAGTGGCGCGGATGTCTTCAGGGAAGTCATCGAAAAGCTGGTCCGTCGGCATCCGCATGTGTTCGGCGACGCCGTGGTGGAGGACGCCGAGGAGGCGGTGCCGCGCTGGGACCAGATCAAGCGCCAGGAGATGGCAGGGACTGACAGATCGATTCTGGATGGCGTACCCAAGGCGATGCCCGCGATGGGATATGCTCAAGCCGTGCAGGGACGAGCCGCTCGGATGGGCTTCGACTGGGATGACTACGCCGGTGTGCTGGACAAGGTCGTAGAGGAGCTTCGAGAGCTGGAAGAGGTAGAGAGCGACGACGCCCGTGAAATGGAGCTGGGCGACCTACTGTTCTCAGTGGTCAACGCGAGCCGCTGGCTGGGAATCGAGGCCGAGACCGCGCTGCGACGCGCCAACCGCAGGTTCTACTCCAGGTTCACTGCGATGGAGAGACTCGCCCGCAGTCGAGGCGTTGACTTCGAGCTACTGTCCATCGACGCGAAAGAGGATCTGTGGCAAGAGGCAAAGCGAGGCGAGTCCCACACCTACGATCAGGATTGCGTCAGCCAAGCCGCCTCAGAATCCTGATTCGCCAGACTGCCAGCGAGAACAGCGCCAGCATCGTTCCAGCCGCAATCTGAGTCGCGTGAGGGGCGCCGAGATGCTCCGCGAGGAACCCGGCGGCAAGACTACCGAACGGGAACAGCCCCCACGTCAGCATGTACAGACCCGAGACCCTTCCCCTGTACTCGTCCGGGACCTTGCTCTGAACGGCTGCGCTGCTGACCGAGAAGAGGGTCATCATCGCCGCGCTGATAACCATAAGGTTCAGATAGGCGGTGTAGAAGAAGACGTTGATCGAGAACAATGCCGTCGCCAGCGCCAGAACGATCACGCTGACCAGCACCACGACGTTCTTCGCCTGAATGTCCCCCTTGGAGGCGAGGACGAACGTGCCCAGCGTCGAGCCGGCTCCGACCGCTGATAGAAGCAGGCCTAGCCCTTTCGAGTCCACTTTGAACACCTCGGCGGCGTACACCGGCATGAGGCCCTGGATCGACGGCATCACCAGCAGCGCGGGCATGGCGGTCAGCGTGAACAGCCCGATCAGCATAGGCTGGCTGAGAACGTAGCGAACTCCCTCGCGAAGGTCGGAGAACACGGTCGGCAGTCGCAGTGTGGGCCTGTCCGACTTCCTCACCCGGAGGTACAGCGCGGTGCAGACCGCACATGCTTGGAGAGCGGCCTCCAGCAGCAGAGTCGATCCTGGCCCTGAGATTGCTATCAGCACGCCGCCGAGCGCCGGGAGCGCAAGCCGTGTCACCGAGAAAGCCATCGAGTTCAACGCGAAGGCGTTCACGAGGTTCTCTCTAGGGACGATGTTTGGGATGAGCGACATCCGAGCAGGATCGCTGACCACCCAAGACAGCCCCATGAAGAAAATGAAGGCGAAGATGTGCCACGCTTCAAGGTTACCGGTCAGGACGATCACGGAGAACACTGACGTCACAATGGCCTGGTAACCATATATGAATGCGAGCAGCTTCCTGCGGTCGAAGCTATCTACGAGCACTCCGCCTATGGGGCCGACAAGCAGAATTGGGAGTGCGTCCAGCCCCAGGGCGAGGCTGGTCCAGAAGGCCGACTCGGTGACCTCGTAGGCCAGCCACCCGACGACGACCTGCTGCAGCCAGAAGCCGGCAGACGAAAACACCGTCGCCAGCCATAGAAACACGTAGCTCTGGTAGCGAAACGAGTCGAACGTGTGGACCTGCGCCGGCGGCCTGATGTGTGGCCGTCTGATGTGCGGCCTGAAGCGCCGTCGCGATGCTCGAGCTGACGCGGCAGAGGGCGTATCGATTGCGCCGGTAAGCTCGGCTGCCGGGGAGTCCGCTGCAACTAGGCTCTTCACATCGGACGCAGCTGAAGATGACGTCGGCCCCGAAAGGTCGGGAGGCAAACTGGCGACGTCCTGACTGGATGGGTCGGCCGCTGCAACCAGGCTCTTCACATCGGGTGGACCGGTCGGGTCCTGAGGGTTGACGGAAGTCTCCGTTCCGATGGAATCGACAGGGGTGTTGGACGGATCACGTCCATCACAGCGGCGAGAATGGGAAAATTCTCGTGCTTCCAAGGATTTAGCGCTCCACGCAAAAAGTTCAACCAGAGTCGATCAAACGAGGCGGGGCGTAGAGCGCGATCCTTGAGTCGCGGTACGGCCTCTCGCCGATCGCTATTTTAGCATATTCATGATTCTGTCTTCACTATTTTGGACTAGAATTTTACGAATTTTCGTTCCAAGTGAGACAAAAGCAATCTCCACGTTTGCTCACTACCGTTCTGCTGTCATTCCCATGCACACGGCAGTCCATTCCTGCATCAGCGACGATTCAAGCCGTAGTTGCAACAAGTACGTCGTAAATAGCAATATTAACTGCCCTCATAAGAGTTTTACATATGTATTGACTAGCTGATTTCGTCTTGACAGATTCGCCTGTTTGGTAGAGAATACGATGACTCTCCACAATACGCTCTACAGATGTGGGCATTGGCTTCATTCCTTGCTGTGACCCTCTGAAGGGAAGGCAACCTAGGTGACAATGACAGAAGATCGCTTTATTACATACGAAGCTGCGCGGGAAATATTCGCGACCAAGGCTGATATTGCCGAGTTCAGATCTGAAGCCAAGGCAGATGTTGCAGAGATCAAAGCGGATGTTGCTGAGCTTAGATCCGAAGTCAGGGCGGATGTTGCTGAGCTTAGGGCCGAAGTCAGGGCGGATGTCGCCGAGTTCAGATCCGAAGTCAGGGCAGATGTGGCCGAACTCAGGTCTGAAGTCAAGGCGGATGTCGCCGAGCTCAGGTCTGAAGTCAAGGCAGATGTGGCCGAACTCAGGGATGAAGTCAAGGCGGATGTCGCAGAGTTCAGATCCGAAGTCAGGGCGGATGTGGCCTTAGTCAGAACCGATGTTGCGGAAATGGAGACTCGCATCGTCAAGTGGATGGTAGCAGTGCAGATAGGCGGTATCACAGGCATCGCTACGATTACAACTGCCATCATAGCCATCTCGACGCTGCTGGGGAGCTAATAGAGATCTGCGCGGATTCGAGATGCTAGGTCACGCGTACTCCGTGATGTGCCCGAAGATGCGCTCGAGCCTGACGCGGTCGGCGTCTGGCAAATAGGGCTGCTCCATTGCTCTGACGTTGGCTTCCATGTGACTCGGCTTCGACGTGCCGGTGATGACGCTCGATATGGCCGGATGGTCGGCGGCGAACTTGTAGGCTGCGCTGATGACCGAGTCCACGTCGTCGTGTACCAGCCATCCGAGCGGCTCCCTGTCCGGCACCGAATCGCGTGACAGCAGGCCGCGCGACTTCCATTCCGCGATCGTCTCTTCGAACAGATCGGGATTGGGCAGCCTGATCCTGACAGCAGCCATGTTCAGTATCCCAACGTTGTGCCGCAGCGCGAGGGGCAACACCTCCCGTGCCATCCACTGGTTGAGGATGCCGAACTTCAGCATTATCACGTCCCACACGTCGGGCGCCCGCTTCAGGCCGGCCAGCGCGCCATCCTGTTCGGGGTCGGCGATGTATCTCAAGCTAAATCCCTTGTGACCGATCTTGCCTTGCTCCCGGAGCCGATCGAACACGGGGCCGTACTTCTCCACCGCCATGTCGTGGTGCTCGGACAGAAGACCGTGCAGGAGCATTACGTCTATGTGATCGGTGTTAAGCCGACGCAGGCTGCCCTCGACCGACCGCGCCAACTCCTCGGGGTCGGCTGTAGGGTCTCCGTCCCTGGGGTACGTCCACTTGGTGACCAGCGAGTAGCGGTCCCTGGGTACGCCTCTCAGCGCATGTCCGAGGATCTCCTCGCTGTCCCTGTAGCCTTCGTGGGTGTCGAACAGGTTGACACCGAGATCGAGGCATCTGTGGATGAGTCTGTCCTGGTCGGCTTGGGTTGCGCCCCGGTTCTGACCGAACATGCTCGGCCCGCCGGTGCCCTGGCTCAGGATAGATACCCTGAGTCCCGTCCTGCCGAGAGTGCGATAGTGCATCTGGACTACAGGCCGTGACGACCCTGCCACAGCCGGCGTTCCACGTCTGCGACGACGGAGCCGACCAGACTCTCGGTGAGTGGACCGAGCAGTCTCTCTATGACATTTCGCTGAGGCCTCATGTAAACGGTCCTCTTTGCTATTCCGGCAGCCTTGGCGGCCAAGTCAAGGGCGCGATCGAGGTCGCCGACCTCGTCCACAAGTCCAAGCTCGACGGCGCGAGTCGCGAGATAGACCTCACCGGTCGCGATCTCGCGCACGCGCTCCTCTTCTATTCCGCGGCTTTCTGAGACGATGCTTACGAACGAGCTGTACAGGTCGTCGATGAGCTCCTGGATCTTCGCCTCTTCTTCGGGAGTCGTCTCCCGCCAGGGCGCGCCCAAGTCCTTGAACTCGCCGCTCTTGTTGACGTTGACACCAATTCCAGCGCGTTCGAGCAGCTCCTGCAGCGCGGGCCTGACAGAGATAACGCCGATCGAGCCGACGACCGACCCCGGCGCCGCGACTATCCGGTGGGCCGAGCAGGCGATCATGTACCCTCCCGACGCGCCCACTCCCCTGATACTCGCGACAACCGGCCTGCGTCGGGCGATTCTCTTGATGGCGCGGTAGATGTAGTCAGAGGCAGCCGCGTCTCCTCCGGGTGAGTCGATGTCCAGCACCACGGCGCGCATCCGCCTGTCCTCGAGGATGCGGTTGGCCAGCTTTTCCATGTCTGGCGACTTGATCTTTCCGCCGATTCCGCCGTGGATCTCGACCACGGCGATCTTGTTGATTACTTTGGCAACGAGCATTTGAATGCCTCGCATATTCGAGTTCAGCCGACTTGAGAATAGACATATATCGACTACTGTTCATCATTCCCGACTACTATTCATCATTCCCGCGAAAGCGGGAATCCACTGATTCAACGATGTCCGGTGATTGGCAAATTCGGGTTGACTAGGTAATAGTGGCCGGTTTGGGTTTTGGGTTTCAGCCGGATAGGTGGACGCTCTGGCCGCGCATTCGCGGGTTCCAGTCAGGACTAATGACGGACCACGGAAGAACACCGCAGCGTTCGGCCCACTCGTCGTAGATTCTCTCCAGATCCCGGGCCTTGGAGCGGTTTCGAGTGTACAGGTCGTCCAGCTCGGTGCGGTCGCGTTCCATGTCGTAAAGCTCCCAGCCGCCTCCGATCGCGGACACGAGCTTCCACTGACCCTGTCTCACCGCCCTGCTGCCCTCGTGCTCCCAGACTATCGGACTCTCACGCGCCCAGTCCCTGCGATCGATAGCCGGCAGCATACTCTCGCCCTCCAGGGGAATAGTCTGCTGCCCCGCTCGTTCAGTCGGTTGTGAGGCGCCGGCGGCGTCCAGGCAAGTCGGCATGATGTCGATTAGGTGGACGGGCGAGTGTACTATACCAGCCTCTCGTATCCTGGCAGGCCAGCTCAGTATGAACGGAGTCGATATTCCGCCCTCGTGCGTCCAACGCTTGAACCGACGGAATGGCGTATTGGAGGCGTTCGCCCACGGCAGGTCGTAGCTCATGAACGTCTGCGGACCGCCGGGGCGGAGTCCGGGAATGTTGCCGACGATAACAGGGTTGCCGTCGGGATTGACGCCGCCGTACCTCGCGGGCTGGGGCATGTCGCCGTCTTCAGCGAGGAACTCGGCGCACCCGCCGTTGTCTGAGAGGAACATGATTAGCGTGTTGTCGTCAGCTCCCGCTGAGCGCAGAGCGGTCAGGATTCTGCCCACGCCCTGATCCACGCGGTCGATCTGGGCGGCGTACAC
>JAAXHZ010000361.1 GCA_012270625.1 Dehalococcoidia bacterium
AAAAGTACGAATACCTACCCTTGTAAATCCTCCTCAGGAAGAGGGCTGAAGCCTGCCCCGTACTTGATACGGGGGTGAGGGTGACCTCCTAAGCCGCCTCAACCCCCAGCTTATCAACTCAATGCCAAGCTGATAAACTCAGACCGCATCCGCAGCCCGACGCGGACCTGGCTCCCAGTCTAGACACCAATTTCAGGAGGCCCACCCTATGAACGGATACGAGATCAAGCAGAAAGTCCAGTCAGGCGGCATCGTGTACGGAACTATGATAAGCATGAGCCGCAACCCGCGCTGGACCACACCCATGTCCGCATTCGGTCTGGACTACGTGATCATAGACAGTGAGCACTCCCCACGTGGACGCTCCGAGATGGCCGACTTCATTGCCGCGTTCTCGTTCAGTGGCGTCGCCCCCATAGTGCGCATCCCTATCCCGGACTCCCACTACGTAACAATGGCCCTCGACGCCGGCGCGCACGGCATACTCGCCCCATACTGCGAGACCGTCGAGGAGGTCAAAGAAGTCGTTGCAGCCGCCAAGTGGCGACCGCTCAAGGGCGCGATGGTCCGCAAGGTCATCGACACCGGCGAGTTCCCGTCCCAGGCGACCAAAGACTACCTTGAGGAGCGCAACCGCAACAGCGTCTGCATCATCGGCATCGAGAGCGTGCCTGCCATCGAGAACCTCGACAACATCCTTCAGGTTGGCGGCATAGACGCCGTGTTCGTCGGCCCGAACGATCTGAGCATCACCCTCGGCATACCCGACGAGTACGATCACCCCGACTACGAGGCCGCCCTGCGCGAGGTCATCCGCATCTGCCAGAAGCACAACGTCCCCAACCTGTTTCACCACCAGACCATCGAGCTGACCACCAAGTGGCTCAAGGAAGGCGTCCGCTTCGTGCTGTATAGCTCCGACGCCCGCACCATGCACAACGGCTTCCGCGAGGAGTTCGGACAGATCAAGGCCGTCGGCGCGGAGATCGAAGGTGTGGCCGCCGAAGACGTAGGCGAGTCCAAAGAGGTGATTTAAGATGTCAAGGCAGCATTTGGAGACCCTCAGCCGACGTGGCGTGCCTGATCCTGCTGTCCAGGGTGGCTAACGTAGCCTGACGTCGATATGCCAACTCCAAGTAGATCGCGTCGTAGAACGATAGGTTGTGGGATCTTGCGAGTTCGAGTGCGGTCCCGAGATCAGTTTCGGTATCGGTTTGCAACGGCAGGTCACCCAACCGGTACAGACGCTCGCCAACTTCTTCTGGCGTAATCCGACCCCTTCTCTGGCCCACGAGCAGGGCGTTGCGCACTTCTATAACCTGAATTCGTGACCCCGGCTCTGGCCGTCAGTCCCAGCAGATCCCGCCTCGCCTGCGCCGATTGCCCTTGACGCAACATTCTATATCCCTTATCATCCCAATAAAGAACAAATAATCTAATAACTGCTTGTCATTCAGCAAAGGATCCCGCCATGACCCTGTCCCAGATAATCAAGCTCAGAACGGACAACGGACGTTCCAT
>JAAXHZ010000362.1 GCA_012270625.1 Dehalococcoidia bacterium
CCTCTCCCTCAGGGAGAGGGTTGGGGAAGGTGAATATCCACCGCACCGTTAGCGTCCCCGAACGGCATAGAATTTGACCACTTTCATCCTAAGACGACTAATCACCTCCGTCATCGCCATCGCGGCTGCGGGTATGCTCGTCTTCGGCCTCTCAAGGGGGTTGGCCGACCCAAGGTACACCCTGATCGGAGAGGCCGGCTACGGCATGTCGCAGGAAACATGGGAGAGACTTGGCCGCGAGCTGCACCTCGATAAGCCCGTGCCAGTGCAGTTCTTCTACTGGGTCATAGCTATATTCCAGGGAGACTTCGGCAAGGACCTTCACGACGATAAGCCCGTGCTTCCCAAGTTGACCGAGAAGATAGTCCCAACCGCCAAGCTGGGAGTGGTCTCATGGATCATCGCAACCATCATCGGCATCCCTCTCGGAGTGATCTCTGCTATCAACAGGGGATCGTTCCTTGACTATATCGCCCGGGGATTTGCGCTCTTTGGACAGGCCGTGCCGACCTTCTGGGCTGGTATTCTGCTCATCCTGCTATTCACCGTGCATTTGGACTGGTTTCCTGCCGCCGGTATGGGGGAGGGAATAGCGATACGCAACTACATAATGCCGTCAATAGTACTGGCATGGCTGCCAGCCGCTGGCTACCTGCGCTTTACGCGCTCAGCCATGCTCGAAGTGCTCGACTCCGAATACGTCAAGCTAGCCAAAGCCAAGGGCGTCCCCTATCGCAACATCATCTGGAAGCACGCCTTTAGGAACGCTTCTCTGATACCACTAACTGCGACCGCGCTCGTTCTGGCAGGTTTCATCACCGGATCGGTGCTCGTAGAGGCGGTGTTCGCTTGGCCGGGAATAGGACAGTACGCTGTACAGGCAGTCCAGACCAACAATATCAACGTCCTCGTAGCAATTGTCCTCATCTTTACGGTGCTGTTCATCATCGCCAACTTCATTGTCGACATCATGTACGGACTTCTTGATCCGCGGATCAGGTATTCATGACAGCCGAAGCTCTGGTTACACAGCCACCCGGCGCCTGGTCCGCTCTGGGACGCGCCTACGGCTTCTTGACTCGCTGGCCCGTTATCCCAGTAGTAATTCTGATCATCCTCGTACTGATGGCCGTCTTCGCTCCTGTCATCACCATACACGAGCCGCTCGATGGCAACCTTCGCGAGAGACTTGTTCCACCTTGGGGCGCTGAGACTGGCAGCACGAACCACATCTTCGGCACGGATCATGTAGGAAGAGACATCTTCAGTCGCGTAGCATTCGGGTCGCGGGTCTCGCTCATGGTCGCCGCCGTAGCCCTGGTGACCGGCACGGTTGTCGGCACCATCCTCGGCCTGATCGCAGGTTACTTCGGCGGTGCAGTCGACGAGATCATCATGAGGATCGTCGACATCTGGTTCGCGTTCCCATTCCTGATGATCGCTCTGCTGATAGCGGCTGTCGTAGGCCAGGGCATATCGACGATCATGGGCCTTCTCGCCCTGCTGGTGTGGTCGAGCTACGTTCGATACGTACGTGCCGAAGTTCTGACTCTCCGAGAACGTGACTATGTCGCATTGGCAAGAGTCGCGGGCGCGTCCACAATGCGTATTCTCATGAGGCACTTGCTCCCCGGCGTCACGAACACCGTAGTCGTAGTCGCCACCCTGCGCGCCGGACAACTGGTGCTTGCTGAAGCGTCACTCAGCTTCCTGGGTGCCGGCATCCCACCCCCAACGCCAACGTTAGGCTCAATGATCGCTGACGGCAGAGACTACCTGAGGGAGGCATGGTGGATTTCAGTATACCCAGGGATTACCATATTCTTAATGGTGATGTCTCTTAACTTCCTGGGGGACTGGCTTCGCGACAGGATCGACCCCAGGCTAAGACAGCTTTAGACAAAGACATTATATGAAGGTAGCCCGTCCGTCCAACACGTCATTCCGGCGAAAGCCGGAATCCAGGGGGCGGGGTGTGGCGAAACTAGACGGAACATGTACCAGTGCGCCCATCCAAAGTAGTCCGAATCTGCCCCTGATACCTGACGCCCACCTATGCTAAGACACACTCCCCTATACCAAGTCCACTCCGATCTCGGAGCTCGGTTCGTGCCGTTCGCCGGATGGGAGATGCCAGTTCAGTACGGCAGCATCCTGAACGAGGCGCGGGCGGTTCGCGCGGGCGTCGGGCTGTTCGATGTGTCCCACATGGGCCGGTTGGAGATCTCAGGCGCGGACGCGGCTGGGCTGCTTAGCTCGACGCTGAGTGTGGATGTCAACAGGCTCGGCGTGGGACGAGCGCGATACAACGTCGTGTGCGATTCGTACGGTGGGATCATCGACGACTGTATCGTGTACAGGCGGGGCAGGCAGCGTTTTCTGCTTGTCCCGAACGCTTCGAACACAGCTGCGGTCACAGAGTGGCTGGAGAGCTGGACGCTGCGCGGCTCGGACGTGAGCATGAAGAACGTGACCGCTGAGATCGCTATGATCGCATGTCAGGGGCCGGACGCCGAGGAAACGCTCCAGCGCCTGACGGACTTCGACCTGTCTCTGTCGAGTCTAAGACCCTTCAGGGGCAGAACGATGACGATCCGCGGCTCAACTTGCTACGTCGGCAGGACGGGGTACACTGGAGAAGACGGCTTCGAGATCATGGTGCCCTCAGATGACGCGCCGTCACTGTGGCGGACGCTGGGAGAGATGGGTGCGGTGTCGTGCGGACTGGCGGCGCGGGACGTGCTGAGGCTCGAAGCCGGGTTGTTGCTGCACGGCAACGACATGGACACTTCGGTCAACCCATACGAAGCCGGGTTGGACAGGTTCGTCGATCCTGACCGCGATGGCTACGTCGCCGGCGACGCGCTGCGCCGGATACGGGACGAAGGTGTATCACGAAAGCTGGTTGGGTTCACGATGAAGGGACGAGGTATAGCGCGTCACGGCTATCGGATATTGGACAGCGACAGCGGAAGAGCCATCGGCGAAGTGTCGTCCGGCGGACCCTCTCAAACGCTTGACTTGAACATAGGCATGGGCTATGTTCCAATCGAATTTTCGGAGCCGGGGACTCGAATCGAAGTCGAGATACGGAGCCGCCCTGTGGAGGCTCAGGTGACTGATCTACCGTTCTACGCTGGCGGTCATGTCTAACCGGTCCATTATGAACCTCTTTGAGGCTCGGGTGACTGTCCCACCTCTCTACAAGCGGTGAGAACTCATGAATCCAGATAATCTCAAGTATTCGCGCGAACATGAATGGGTGATCGTTAGTAATGAAGGCTATGCCATCGTCGGCATCACTCACTTCGCCCAGGACAGCTTGGGCGACGTGGTCTTCGTCGAGCTGCCCGAAGTGGGCGGCGAAGTGGGCCAGTTCGAGAAGATGGGCGAGATCGAGTCCGTCAAGGCCGTATCAGACCTCTTCTCGCCTGTCAGCGGCAAGGTCATCGAGCGAAACGACAGGCTTCTCGAAGAGCCGGAGCTGGTCAACGACAGTCCTTACGAGGACGGCTGGATGCTCAAAGTCGAGATGGACGACTCATCCGAAATCGACAACCTGCTAAGCTCGTCCGAGTACGATTCCCTCCTGGAATCCGAGGCGTAGATTCGTCCATGGCAGACAACGGATTTCAGTCTCCATACGTCCCAAACACTGACCCCGACAGGCGAGCGATGCTCGACGCCATCGGCGTCGACTCCATCGAAGAGCTGTTCGGAGACATTCCAGACGGCTACCTGAACTACGACCTCGATATTCCCTCCGCGCGAGATGAGCTCGACCTCACTCGTTACGCCCGCACGCTCGCCGCGATGAACCGTACCCCCGGCGACTACGCTTGCTTCCTCGGCGCTGGATCGTATAGGCATCACATCCCTGCCGTTGTCAGGCAGATCACCAGCCGAAGCGAGTACATGACAGCCTACACTCCGTACCAGCCGGAGGTGTCCCAGGGCACGCTGCAAACCGCGTTTGAGTTCCAGAGCCTTATATGCCAGCTGACCGGCATGGACGTCGCCAATCTCGGCATGTACGACGGCTCCACCTCGTTGGCTGAGGCCGCTCTCATGGCGTCGAGGATCACGCGCAGACACCGAGCGGCTGTCGTGGACTCAGTCTCTCCCCTGTACCGCGAGGTCTTGGACACGTACGTCCAGGCGCCGGGAATCGCCATCGACTCGATCTCTGCTTCGGCGGCGTCTCTTGCTGACGACACCGCGTGCGTCATCGTCCAACAGCCGAACTTCTACGGATATATGGAAGACGTCGAGAGGCTCGCCCAGGTCGCACACGACGCCGGAGCCTTGCTGATCGTCAGTGCGGACCCTGTGTCGCTCGGAATGTTCAGGCCGCCTAGCGAGTCCGGCGCCGACATCGTAGTCGGCGAGGGTCAGGCCCTGGGAGTTCCCACTACTTTCGGCGGGCCTTACGTCGGACTGTTCTCATGTAAGCAGGCGTACATCCGGCAGATGCCCGGCCGGATTGTCGGCCGCACCGTGGACACGCGCGGCGAAGAAGCATACGTGCTTACGCTCCAGACCCGCGAACAGCACATCAGGCGCGAGCGCGCGACGTCCAACATATGCACCGCCGTCGCGCTGATCGCCTTGATGTCAACCGTATATCTCGCCTCCTTCGGAAAGCGAGGACTCCACCGCGTAGCCGAGCTCTGCTACCACAAGGCGCACTATGCCGCCGCCAGAATCGACGAGATACCGGGCTACTCGCTCCCAATGAACGGAACGTTCTTCCAGGAGTTCGTGATCGAGTGTCCCCAATCTCCGTCCGAGATCAACGAACGGCTGCTGGAATACGGAATCATCGGCGGAGCCGACATTAGCGCCCAGATCCCGAACGGCATGCTGGTCTGTGTGACCGAGTTGAACACGCGCGAGGAGATCGACAAATTGGCCTCCGCCCTGACTGAAATAGGCGGGACAGCATAGATGACCACCCTGCTTGACAGGTCAGCCCTGGACCGGCGAAAGGTGCTCATGGACCGCAGCAGGCCGGGCAGAGTTGGCACTACTCTTCCCCCGCTCGACGTTCCAGAGTCGCAGCTCCCCGACGAGTCTCTGCTCCGCGACAGCCTCGACCTGCCCGAAGTCTCCGAGGGCGAGATCGTCCGATACTTCTC
>JAAXHZ010000363.1 GCA_012270625.1 Dehalococcoidia bacterium
GCCGACAACATCAGGGTCAACTGCATCATGCCCGGCCTCATGTGGACTCCCAGGCTCGAACACGGCTCGCCTGACGCACGAGAGATGCGCCGCACCTCCACGCCGCTGCCCATAGAGGGACAGGGCTGGGACATCGGCTGGGCGGCTCTATACCTGGCCAGCAACGAGGCGCGGTTCGTCACCGGCATAACCCTCCCCGTGGACGGAGGCTTCCTGCTCACCAGCGCGCCGAATTAGGGCAGGGTAGTACGTAGGTCTCGCCTGTCATGCCGCGCTGCCACATTAGAAAAACAGCCGCATGAGCCAAGAAACTAGAATGTCCACTTGGGGTACGTTGGGATCGAGGAAGCGCGCTGTAATGGCTGTGCCATACGGCTTACCCGGCTCCTCTTGCCATGCGAGCCAAGTATGAATAACTGCCTTGGGCTCATCATTGTCACTGAATAGTCGATTCGGAATGGATTCCACGCTGTCCATCACATGGTCGAAAAGGTCGTTTGGTTGGGGAATTAAGAAACGAAGAAAGTCCTCCAAGATTCCCGGAGTCTGATTGTCCGGCATTATCCAGATACCCGCTCTTGGCAGCAGCGACCCGTCGGGAGACTCGAAGATTGATCCATTTGAGTCTGGGGTAGCGGGCATGTTCTCGTATCCGGCCTGGATGAACCTGGCACGGATGGATTGCCAGCGAGCCTCAAGGCTCGTGTCCGCGTCGATGATAATACCAACCACGTCTCCGTCCTCATTGCTTGCTCTGAGACGAACGGGGATGCTATCGAGGAGTTCTGTACTGCCACCGTGAGGTTTCACTTCATCGAGGTTGGGAATGTCGTGACTGCTGCAGATGTGTTTCAGGACGTGCTCATCGTCGCTGCCCTCGACTAGCAGAATCTTCCGGCCGGCCATGTTAGCGCAGTTCAATGTCGTCGCGTGTCGCGATCGCCAGCTCGTTCTCCGAGAACACTGTAGGAATGACGTCATCACCTCGGCGTGTAAGGCGCAGAAGCGTTCCATCTTCGGGCGCCTCCGCGGCAGCTTTCTGAAAAGCATCTATAGCGTCCCAACTATGGGAGGTGGCGAAGACCTGGACGTCAAGGGTTTGGGCAATCCTGAAAATCATTCGCCAAGCATCTTGCTGCACGGAGTGGTGCAGGCTATTTTCAAACTCGTCGACCAGCAAAAGCCCACCGCCTGCATTGAGTAGGGAAAGAACTATGGCGAGCAGGCGATTCAGACCATCGCCGAAGGAGCGGAGAGGCACAGGCCGGGGGATATTGTCGGTACGTACAATGGCAGTTCTCCTCCTGAGTGGTCTTTCACCGCCGACTATTGCGACGTCAGAGATATTGGGATCGATGATGCGTAGCGCTTCAACCAGATCCTTCTCGCTGTCAGTCAGGGCGATACTGTCCCATAGATGTCCCACCATATCGGTTCGTTCACCACCATATGGGCTAACAAATACGCAGGGCATACGCGCTCTGGTAGATGCTCGAAGGCGGGGCCTATCAAGTAAGCGGGAGTATATCTCCAATGGCCAGACATGTTCCTCTTCTCCGGTCTTTACGACCAGGGCCGGTTCATCGACAAGTTCCTCAAAGAACTTGGATTGTTTGGCAGCCAACGCCTGATTTCTGCGCGAGTCCCTTTCCACCGTGAGCCAATCGACCTGCATAATCAGTTCCATGCGGTGCGACCTGCTACCGGTGGAAATGACGATCGGCCCAAAGTCATCCCAAATCTGAGGGAATCCGTGGAATAGAGCAGAAACGGGAAACATGTCGTCGGAGTCCGAGAAGTAGTCTTCTTCATGCATACCCCGGGTATGCTCTTCTCGAAATGTAAGAATGCTGTAGACCACGGACGGATCGGCATTCTGTGTGTGAAGGCGTAACGCTTCGAGGATCGAGGACTTCCCGGTGTTGTTCTTCCCTGTGATTAGCGTCACACGGCCCAACTCTGGAATCGAAAGGTGCCTAAGCCCGCGGAACCCTTCGATCAACAAGTCGGGAAAATGTAGATTGCTACTGTGAGATCGTTCATCCATGGCGTGTTAACTTCATTGTACACTTCGAGAGCTAGCGCAGCGTAGAGTAGTCAACTCCCCCAGCATTGACCGCGCTGCCTTGCAGTTAGTATATTTCGGCGCATGATTATTGGACTCCTCACCGATACCCACCTGCCGAACGTGATTCGTCAGCTCGAAGAGCTTGGCCCCCAGCCGGCTGAGTTCTTTAGCAGCGTCGATCTCATTCTGCATGGCGGCGATCTGACTGCTCCTTACGTGCTCGATTGGCTGGAGCAGTTCGCGCCCGTGCTGTGCTCCACTGGTAACAATGATCCCATCCCGGACTCGCGGTGCGAGGAGGTGCAGGTCATCGAGGTGGAGGGCTGGCAGATTGGCATGACCCACAGCCTGGAAGGCCAGTTTCGCCCTATATCCGTGCTTAGGCAGTACTTCCCGAGGCCTGTCGATGTGATGATCGCGGGGCATACCCACGAGGAGCGTCTCGAGCATCGCGATGGTGTTACACTCATCAACAGCGGCTCCATCACGTTTCCGCATCACAAGGAGCTGCGGCTCGGCACTGTCGGGCTGCTGGAATTGAGCGAGCATAGATTGAGCGCCAAGGTCTTTCCGATCGGACATACGGAGGGGAGGCCGAATCCCGGACGTGAGATCGCCCTGGAGATTCATCGCAATGGCGATGGACACATCAGCGTCAACACGCAGGACTCATCCTAAGGATTCCAGACGACCGGCCAGAAGACTGATTTTACTGGTGCAGGGGGTTGTGCCCTGCTGGACGAGGCCAGATGATACAGGTATTTGACGGCATCACCGTGCTAGACTTCAGCCAGGGCATGGCAGGCTCTGTCGCGACTATGGTCATGTCTGACTTCGGAGCCGACGTCATCAAGGTGGAGCCGCCTGGCGGAGACCCCTACCGGGCACACCCCGCCTCGCTGCTGTGGAATCGAGGCAAGAAGAGTGTCGTCCTGGACCTTGAGACCGCCGAAGGACGCAAGCACGCCAGGGCGCTCGCGCGTTCCTCCGACGCGGTGGTGGAGAGCTTCGTTCCGGGAGACGCGGCTGCGCTTGGAGTGGACTACGAGACCCTGAAGGCCGAGAATCCCAGCCTGGTTTACACTTCGATCACGGCTTTCGGCGATGCCGGCCCCTATGCGCGGTACCGGCCATACGAGGCGCTGGTCAGCGCCAAATGCGGCCGTTATATGGCGTTCGCCGGACAGAACGGACGCGAAGGTCCGAACTACGGAGCGGTGCAGGTCGCGAGCCACGGAGCGGCGATGGCGGCCGTCCGGGGCGCGGTGGCCGCACTGATGATCAGGGACCGAACGGGCTCTGGTCAGCACGTCCAGACCAGCCTGCTCCGCGCGATGACCTACTACGACCTCAGCCAGTTCCTCGTCTGGCAGATGATGATCAAGTTCCCGGAGAGCTTTCCCGACGACTTCAGCGTGGTCGCGTCGAGGCCCGCGCCCATCCAGTACCTTGCGGCGCGCGCCAGAGACGGACGCTGGCTACAGCTTGCCAACCTGATGGAGAGGCTGTTCATAGCTGAGATCCACGCGATCGGGCTGGGGCACCTGCTCGAAGACCCGCGCTACGCCTCTGCGCCGTTCCTTGACGATGACCCTAGGGAGGAGATGCGCGAGTTAATACTCGACAAGATGCAGGAAAAGTCTCTCGACGAGTGGATGGACCTCTTCATCGATGTCGAGGGAGACGTAGCCGCCGAGCCGTTCATGACCTCGATCGAGGCGCTCGATCACCCTCAGATGGTTCACAACGGCGCTGTCCAGGCGGTCGATGACCCGACTGTCGGACCGATGCGCCAGCTTGGTCCGCTGTTTCGGATGGACGCGGCGCCCCCTCGCGTACGCGGTCCGGCGCCGCGGGTCGGTCAGCACACCGAGGAGGTGCTGGCGCGTCTCAGCAATGCGCCAGCGCACTCCTCGAGGGGCAACGGCACGACTCCCGCTCATCCACTCGAGGGCGTCACAATCCTGGACATGTCCACGGTCATCGCCGGTCCGCTCGCCGGTTCGCTGCTTGCCGAGCTGGGCGCGCGCGTGATCCGCATAGAGACCTTGGCCGGAGACTGGATGCGCGGGCACTACAACGGTCTGGCGTCTAACCGAACCATGGCTGGCACAGAGGGGCTGTCCATCGACCTCAAGACACAGGAAGGCCAGGACATACTCAGCCGTCTTCTCCCAAAGGTGGACGCCGTGCTGCACAACATGCGCCCCGGCGCTCCGGAACGTGTGGGAATCGGCATCGAGCAGGTTCGCGCGCTCAACCCCGACGCCATATACGCCTATCTCGGCGGGTACGGCTCCACAGGTCCGCACAGCCACCGGCCCGCGATGCACCCTGTCGGCGGCGCAGTCGGCGGCGGAGTCATGGCGCAGATCAGCCGAGGCGCACTGCCTCCGGAAGACGCCGATATGACGATGGACGAGCTCCGTTCTGCCTCCCGTCAGCTGGGTCGCGCCAACGAAGTCAACCCCGACCCCAATACCGCGATGGTTACGGCGACAGCGATCACCATGGCGCTGTACGCTCGCCAGAGACACGGCGACAAGCAGTATGTAGAGACCACGATGATCGGCTCCAACGCCTACGTCAACGCAGATGACTTCTTCGACTACGAGGGCAGGCCGGCAAGGCCTCAGATAGACGCCGACGGGTACGGGACCGGCGCGCTATCCAGACTGTACTCGACGCCCGACGGCTGGGTGTTTCTGGCGTGTCCGTTCGATGAGGAGTGGCCGCGACTGTGCAGCGCGCTCGGTCGTCCGGACCTTATCGAAGACCCCAGGTTCATCACGGCAGCCGCTCGCAAGGACAACGACGAGGCCCTAGCGTCGGAGCTAGGTTCCATCTTCGCCAAGCGTCCCGCGCTGGAGTGGGAGCGAGCGCTGACGGCAGCCGACGTCGGCTGCGTTCAGACCGAGGACCGCGGCATGTACCACTTCTTCGCTGAAGACGAGCACGTGGCCTATAACGACCTGACCGTCGAGGTGAGCCATCCGAAATACGGCGAGTTCTGGCGCTATGCTCCCATTCTCGAGTTCTCGAAGACTCCCTGTGTCGCCAGAGGCGGCATAGTGCGCGGTCAACACACCTTCCCGATTCTCAGAGAGCTGGGCTACAGCGATGATCAGGTCTTCGAGATGAGGGACAGACGAGTGCTCGATTGGGAGGAGACTGAATAGCATGGAGAGGGGACACCTGGCTCTTCGAACTGACTCCGGCTAAGTCTATAAAGGCTCACACATGCCACCAGAACAATCATCCAGAATTCCCATCGAAGAAATCGCCAAGTTCCCCCCACCGGGGATGTCCGTCCCCGTATCGTTCTCATTCAGTCCCGACGACAGCCTCCTGACCTACTTGTACGGGGCCGATGGAAGCCCAGTCAGAAAGCTCTACGCGCTCGACACCCGAACCGGCGAGTCCAATGTGATCCAGGCGGCGGCCGAGCCCGAGTCAGAAGACCTGACTATCGAAGAGCAGCTTCTCCGACAGCGCCAGAGGCAGTTGGGGCGGGGGATTGTCAGGTACTTCTGGGCTGAAAGCGGCGAGGTCATACTGATCCCGGCACAGTCCGGCGTGTACATGAAAGACGGAGCCGACGGTCAGATCCGGCGTGTGGTATCCGCTGAGGACGGACCAACGCTTGACCCGCAGCTGTCTCCCGACGGCTCTCAGGTGGCGTATGTCAGAGACGCTGAGGTGTACGTCATCCCTACTAGCGGAGGCGAAGCGCGTCAGCTGACGCACGGCGCGAGAGGGACGGGCAGGACTCATGGGCTGGCCGAGTACATCGCCCAAGAGGAGATGCACCGGCTGCACGGCTTCTGGTGGTCGAGGGACGGCTCTCAGATCGCCTTCGAGGAGGTGGACGAGACGCACATTCCCGTCTATCGCATCGTCCACCAGGGACGAGACGGCACCGGCGAGTCCGCTCAGGAAGACCACAGATACCCGTTCGCGGGCGAACCCAACGCGCGAGTGCGGCTTGGAGTGGTCTCCACTTCCGGGGGCAATCCTGTTTGGATGGACATTGGAGACGATGACGACATATATCTGGCACGGGTCGATTGGATACCGGACGGATCTCTGCGCATTCAGATCCAGAACCGTGAGCAGACTCGGCTCGACCTGATCAGTTTCGACACATCGACCGGCGAGGGTGTCACATTGCTGACAGAGTCGTCGGGCGTGTGGATCAACCTGCACACGATGTTTCGTCCGCTTGATTCTGGGCGGTTCATCTGGGCGTCAGAGCGCTCCGGATTCAGACACCTGTACCTGTACGACGGGGATGGCAAGCTGGTGCGGCAGCTCACCGACGGCGATTGGGCCGTTGACTCCGTTTCCGGCGTCGATCAGGACGCCGGGCTGGTGTACTTCATGGGCACGAAGGACGGCGCAACCGAGCGCCACCTGTACAGCGTCCCGATCGAGGGTGGGCCGATAAGCCGTTTGACCCCGGAGGCCGGCACCCACTTGGTGACTCTCGATCATAGTTCGAGTCGATACGTTGACGTCTTCAGCGACACCAGCACCCCGCCAACCATCACGCTTCGTTCGCTGCGAGACGGCTCCGTGCTTCAGACGATTCACTCCACTGACGACCCTCGGGTCGAGGAGCTCGCTCTCACCCCGCCAGAGCTCGTCACTATCGAGTCTCGAGACGGTGAGACCCTACACGGTGCGCTGTATCGCCCCGCGCCCGAGTTCGGACCAGGACCGCACCCGACAGTGATATACGTGTATGGAGGCCCGCACGCCCAGGTCGTTAACAACCACTGGTCAATGACCTGCTCCATGAGATCGCAGTATCTCCGCTCGCTGGGCTACCTGGTGTTCTGCCTCGACAACCGGGGCAGCGCGCGCAGGGGTCTCGCGTTCGAGGGCGTCATCAAGAACAGAATGGGCGGTATCGAAGTCCGTGACCAGGTTGACGGCGTGCGCTGGCTGATCGATAGCGGACTGACTGACCCGGAGCGCGTCGGCGTGTACGGCTGGAGCTACGGCGGCTACATGACTCTCATGTGCCTGGCTCGCGCGGCTAATGTGTTCAAGATGGGAGTCGCGGGCGCGCCAGTGGCCCACTGGGATGGCTACGATACCCACTACACCGAGCGTTACATGGGCACTCCCCAGTCGAATCCTGACGGGTACGAGGCCAGCAGCGTCCTGACCCACGTCGATAGCATCGAAGGCGACCTGCTGATAGTACACGGACTGATCGACGAGAACGTCCACTTCAGGCACACCGCTAGGCTCATCAACGCGCTCATAAAGGCCCGTAAGCCATACGAGCTCCTGATGTTCCCCGACGAACGGCATATGCCCAGGAGCCAGGCCGACCGCATCTACATGGAGGAGCGAATAGCCGACTTCTTCGAGAGAAACCTGTAGAATTCCGGTCACATCAGCAATTCAGGACCGGCCATGACGACATCGCAGATCGACATAGACAGCTACATAGAGGGCGCCCACGAGCTGGCCGCCCTGGTCAGTACAGTCACCGACCAGATCGACGAACAGCGGCGGATTCCGGTCGAAGTCTCGAACGAGATCGCGGACCGCGGCTACTTCAGGCTGCTCCTGCCTAGATCGCTTGGCGGTGCCGAGCTCGAGCATCCTGACTTTCGCAGGATCGTACGCATCTTCGCCGAGGCCGACGCCAGCGTAGGCTGGTGCATCAACCAGAACAACGTCTTTTCGACCAACTCCGTTCGTGTACCACCGGAGACGGCTGACGAGATATGGAC
>JAAXHZ010000364.1 GCA_012270625.1 Dehalococcoidia bacterium
GCCCTCTCCCTGAGGGAGAGGGAGTCAGTATGCCCTGTCGGTCGTCTCGGCCAGAGTGGCCGTCGTGCGTAATCCGGTCTCTTGTCCGTGTCTGGTGTCACACGTACACTAATATCACGGATTCTTTTCGTTGGGCTGAAAGGGTATCAAAGGAAGATGGCTGGATTCTTTGAACGTCTTAACTCGGCATCTCTCGCCAGGCAGAGCTTGGTCTGTATCGGACTGGACCCTGATCCAGACCTGATGGCGATCGCTGACGTGGCCGATTTCAACGCGCGAATCGTTGACGCGACCAACGACCTCGTCTGCGCGTACAAGCCGAATTTTCCCTTTTACGAGGCCTTGGGTATCCCTGGACTGCTGGCGCTGGAGCGAACAGTCGAACACATTCGGGACGTCGCTCCAGAGGTTGTGTTAATCGCAGACTGCAAGCGTGGAGACATCGGCTCGACCAACAAGATGTACGCGCGCGCGCTGTTCGACACATGGGGATTCGACGCGGCGACCGTCAATGCCTGGGGTGGGGGAGACTCGGTAGAGCCGTACCTGGAGTACACCGATCGTGGGGTCTTCGTGTGGTGCCGTTCGTCCAATCCCGGCGCCGCTGAGTTCCAAGACGTACCTGTGAGCATCGAGGGCGGTTCGGTGCCGCTATTCGAGTGGATGGCGATCAAGGCCGCGGAGTGGAATGTAACGTCGTCCAACGTAGGACTAGTCGCAGGGGCCACGTACCCATCGGAGCTGTCAGCCGTTCGCGCCCGATGTCCAGGGATGCCCCTGCTTGTGCCGGGGGTGGGATCGCAGGGTGGTGACCTCGACGCCAGCCTGACCCACGGGCTCGACCGTGAGTCACCGAACGTGCTGATAAGCTCGTCCAGAGGCATAACGTATGCTTCACGCAAACGTGAGAGCTTCGCTTCTGCGGCGCGCGAATCCGCGTCCAGGCTCAGAGACGAGATCAACGGGATTCTGACCAGGGAGGGCAGGGGATGGTGACCCAATACGCCCTGGGATGGGTGCTGCGACTTCGGAAGAAGCATCCGTGCGGAGGGAGCGATTGGGAAGTCGTGCGACTCGGCGCAGACATCGGTCTGGTGTGCCTAACCTGCAAAAGGCGTATTCTAATGCCGCGTTCCGCGCTGGACAGGAGGGTAAAGACGGTCGTATCGTCTGATTGCGAGGGGGACTTTCAATATAGTCGCTAATCCAGGATGGTATCTAGTGTGGATGAGGGTGTGGCAGGTAGGTAGGTAGGGATTCACCCTCACCCCGGCCCTCTC
>JAAXHZ010000365.1 GCA_012270625.1 Dehalococcoidia bacterium
TGACCGACCAAACTGGTACAGCATCTTTCGAGGGGCAAGCAAATGTGTACAGCCAAGCATGAATACCAGCCAACAGGCCCCCTCTCCCTCAGGGAGAGGGTTGGGGTGAGGGTGAAAAGCACAAATACCTACCCCTGTAAGCTCCCTCAGGGAGAGGGCTGGGGAGAGGCTGAAACCCCCACCTGCCAGTTTGGGACTGTCTCCTTGGCCATGCAGTAGCCGATGCGAGGCTCGGTGAAGATATACCGAGGATCGTTGGCGCTGTCTCCCAGCTTACGGCGCAGATTCTTTACGGTGGCACGAAGCAGATCACCCTCTCCTGAGTGGCCTGGACCCCAGACCCGCTGCAATATCTGGTCGCGGCTCAATACACGCCCCGCGCTGATCGAGAGCTCGAAGATCAGCTTGTACTCAGTCGCGGACAGATGTACTGGGCACCCAGACATTGTCACGCTGCGGTCCACGTAGTCGATGGCAAGGTCCCCCAGACGATAGGCCCGACGGCCCCCCTCTGCTCTCCTCTTTCGCAGAGATGACGCGACTCTCGCCAACAGCTCCGTCGAAGAGAAGGGCTTTATCATGTAGTCGTCGGCTCCCATCGAAAGAGCCTTCGCCACGTTCTCCTCCTGGTCGCTCCCGGACAGGAAGATGACCGGCACATCGGACACTTCCCGGACGCGACGCATCATCTCAAATCCACTGACACCCGGCAGCATCAGGTCCAGCAAGACAATCTGTGGCCGCTCAGCCTCCAACAGGCGCATCATCTCATCGGGACTGCTCGTCCCGAACAGCTTGTATCCGTGTTTAGAGAGGATGTTCCGCAGCAGCCACAGCACTTGAGGTTCGTCGTCCACCGCCAGAATCCGACCCTGATCGCTCGGCGCTACACCCAGGCCATTGCTGGTGGGCGCCGCAGCAGCCTCGGGAATCGTAAACGTAATCCGAGTGCCCCGTCCCTCACCGTCGCTCTCAGCCCAGATGCGGCCACCGTGCGCCTCGACTATTCCCTTGCAGATTGCAAGCCCCAGACCCTCGCCCGCAACCCTCTGTTGGCGGTCGCTCTCACCTATCCGAGAGAACTTCCTGAACAGACCGGCCAGCTGCTCAGAAGGTATCCCCCTGCCTTCATCCGTTACGGAGATGGCCACGTAGAACCCGTCTCGTGCCCCTGTCACCCTGATCGTAGAAGAGTCCGACGAGTACTTGGAGGCGTTTGAGAGCAGGTTGTCCATCACCTGAGTGATACGCCGTCTGTCCGCCGCGATGAGAGGCAGTCCCGGCGCCAGGTCCACGTCAACGGTATTCCGACCTCCGCGACGGAGAAACGCCGCCTTCGCCTCGTCAGCCAAACTCTTCACATCGGTGGGTTTGGGGGTTACCGATAACGCCCCCGCTTCTATCCGTGTCATGTCTAGCAGGTTGTTCACCAGGCCACGCAGATGATCGGACTGCTCGTCTATCATCCGGAAGTACTGGAGTATCTCGGCAGTGTCGAGCGGATCTGAGCTTCCCAGAACGATGCTCGTGCAGCCCTTGATGGTGGTGAGCGGTGTCCGCAGCTCGTGGCTCACCATCGCCAAGAACTCATTGCGCAGGCGCTCTATCTCCTCCAGGGGCGTCATGTCCTGGAGCACGCCGACAGCGGATACTATCTTCCCGTCATCCGAGTAGATGGGCGTCGCGTTGAAGAGAGTGGTCACCGTCCGACCGTCAGGGAGATCGAACATGACCTCTTCCGCCCGCACGACCTCGCCGTAGTCCAGCGCCCTCCTGATCGGACGTTCGTGACGCTCGTACTCCTTCCCGTCCATCCGACGGTTGATCGTCACGTCCTGGTACTGCACGAGTGTGGA
>JAAXHZ010000366.1 GCA_012270625.1 Dehalococcoidia bacterium
GTCCTGCGCTCATTGCGGACGGCCGCTCGTATTCCCTGGGCTACGTTCACCCTTGTCAGAACGACGGTCCCGGCGATGATAATCATGAGGATCGAAGTGACGGCGACACGAGTGTCGAACACGGCGGTCGCGGCGATATAGAGCATAGGGCCGAACACTGAAGACGCCCTGCTCATGAATCCAAAGAATGAGAAGAACTCTCCGCTCCGGGATTCAGGCGTTATCTGGGCGAACAGGCTTCTGGCGAGCGCCTGACTTCCTCCTATTACCATGCCTACCAGAACTCCGAGCAGAAGCCACTGGTATCCGGCGTCCAACCCGAGAGGCTCCCAGAGATAGGCTCTAACGATGGATGGCCACCGATCGATGGGGCCCCGACCCAACACCGACGGATGCGCGTGGCCAACGGCGGACCGGTTATCCATATCGCCTCCGCGGATGGAGAGACTGTACCCGAATTCGCGGGCGTCGCCAACTGCTTCTGGCAGATTCATCACAGCACGGGGCTTCAGTACAGCGCCCTGACTCAGCACCCAGCTTTCACCTCTGCCCTGTAGCTCCAAGCCCTCGTCGGGCAGGTCGGGAGCGACGTCTATGACGTAGTCACCCGATGCCTGGCGATAAGAGAGCTGGAAATCGAAGTCCGAGTGTTCCTGCGGCGACAGGGGGACGATAGCAACGCCAAACAGGACTATGACAATCCAAGCGATGAGCGACACGATCAGCGCAGGCTTCGTGGAGATTCTGTCCGCCAGCCATCCGAAGGCGAGCGCTCCAGGAACTGCCACAAACTGGATGATGGCGATCGTCGCCATGTTAAAGGCGAGCGCTATACCCAGAGTATCGGCGGCGAATGCGCCGGCTATGGACAAGACCGTCTGGAGGCCGTCGTTGAACAAGAGATATGCGACCAGGTAGATCAGCATGACCCTGAATCGCCTGATTTCACGGAAGGTCTGGCCGAGCTCCCTGAAGCTCAGAGCCAGCGCTGAGAAGGCTGTCAGCCCGAAGACGCGCCTTTGGATGGGCGGTTCCGGCATCACCCTCAGTGTCCAAATGGCCCATCCAAACCACCAGACCCCGACGGAGGCGATGGCAAAGCGGGTCGCGACGTCCGCGAAGTCAGTGTCCCGGGTCACCAGAATCAGCGCCAGGTGCATCAACAGGAGCAGTCCACCGCCGGCGTAGCCATACGCGAATCCTCGGCTGCTTATGTCGTCGAGCATCCGAGCGGGTCCGAGGTGAGGCAGGAAGGAGTTGTAGAAGACCAGGCTTCCAGCGAAGCCTATGTTGGCTAGTATGAACATCCCGAACAGCCACATCCAAGGCTGGGATGTGTAGGCGGAGAAAAACGCCAGCACGGTAAAGAGAGAGCCGACAGTGGTGTAGATCCAGAGAAGTGTCTTCTTGATCGGGATCCTGTCTGATATGACGCCGAGCACCGGACTGGTGACAGCGACGATTGCCGTTGAAATCGCGACGCCCAAGCTCCAGGTGGAGCTGCCCGTGAACGTGATGCCAAGGAACGTCGCGCTTTCACCCAGCGTCTCCTTGAACAGGAACACGAAGTACACGGGGAAAATCGCCGCTACTCCGCTGGTGGCAAATGCGGAATTTGCCCAGTCGTACACGCACCAAGCGCGGATAACCCGCTGCTGGGGCGCGGGTAGGTCCTTAAGCCTAGTTTGTCTAGCGGTCTGGCGTGTCGAATCCATGTGGCAGTGACATGATAGAGGAATTCGACATGCAATTGACATATATACGAATATCGAATCTGATGTTGGATTGACCGTTTGTTAGACACGATATAGCATGATACACGTCGAATTCTGCCATAAGGAGATCCGTGAATTGCTGGCCAGAGCGAAGTCGTGTGCAGTTGTCGGCCTGGACGGATTCGTCGTGGACGTCGAGGTCGATATCTCGCCCGGGCTGCCGAGGTTCGACGTGGTGGGCCTGCCGGATACAGCGGTCCAAGAAGCGAGGGCGAGGGTCAGGGCGGCGATACGCAACTCGGGCTGCGAGTTCCCGCTGCGGAGAATTACCGCGAATCTGGCTCCCGCAGACGTGCGCAAGGGGGGATCAGGCTACGATCTTCCCCTGGCGGTAGCTCTGTTGCAGAGCTCGGGGCAACTGGAGCCGGTGCACGAGGACGCCATGTTCTTCGGACAGCTCTCGCTGAACGGGGACGTTCTACATACGGACGGCATTCTACCAATGGTTGCGCTGGCCAAGGAGCGCGGAGCGTCGAGCGTGTTCGTTCCGATGTCGGACGGCGAGGAGGCGGCACTGGTCAAGGGTGTTGACGTGTATCCCGTCGGTCACCTGCTCTCACTGATCCAGCATCTCAGAGGTGAAGAGAACCTGAAGCCTATAGCGTCGGATGGACGCGACCCGACTCGTCATAGCGCTGAACCCGCATTCGACATATCGAGTATTCGCGGGCAGGAGCACGCCAAACGCGCGCTGGAGGTGGCTGCCGCGGGCGGTCACAACGTACTCATGACAGGCCCTCCGGGTTCGGGCAAGACACTGCTGGCACGGGCGCTGCCGTCGATTCTTCCGCCACTGACTTACTCAGAGGCGATAGACGTGACCAAGATCTACTCAATCGCCGACGCGCTGCCGAAGGAGAACCCGCTGATCTCTGAGCGTCCGTTCAGATCGCCGCACCACACTATTTCGTATGCGGGCCTGGTCGGCGGAGGCACAGTGCCCGGCCCAGGGGAGATCACCATGAGTCACAGGGGAGTGCTATTTCTGGACGAGCTGCCCGAGTTCGGGCACCGGATCCTGGAGGCGCTGCGTCAGCCGCTCGAAGACAAGCGGGTGGTGATTACTCGCGCACACGGGTCGGTGACCTACCCTGCTAACTTCATGCTCATCGGGGCGATGAACCCGTGTCCATGTGGATACTTCGGCGACCCACATCAAGAATGCACCTGCACTCCTGGACAGGTCAGCAGATATGGAAAGAGGATCAGTGGCCCACTGCTGGACCGGATCGACATCTTCGTTGAGGTTCCTCGCGTGGAGTACGAGAAACTGGTTGCTCCCTCGGCGTCGGAGTCGTCCGTCGGGGTTCGTCGCAGAACCGAGAGGGCGCGAGATACTCAACGCGCTCGCTTCGGCGACATTGGCCTCTTGACCAACTCAGAGATGGGGCCGAACGAGGTGTACCAGTACTGCGACCTGGACGAGCAGGCGTCAGGGCTAGTGCGCTCGGCAATGCAGCGAATGCACCTTTCGGCGCGCGTGTATCACCGTATTCTGAAGCTGGCCCGTACAATCGCCGACCTCTCTGGGGAGGAGACGGTCGGTGTCGCGCACGTTGCGGAAGCGCTTCAGTACCGGCAGCCGCAGTGGGTGTAGCGGTTCAACATCATAGTATTGATTGGTACGAGACAGTGGCTTGACATGGTCGGGATTGAAACCCTCCCTGTCGTCGCACAACGTAAATCCACCCTATTGCCACTGATACCCGTCATTTCAAAGATTTCGCACCACTAGCTAACCGTCCCTAACCAGCTTACCTACGGGTCTAGGACTCACCGGCGAGAGTTTCAGGTGCTAGGTAGGCGAGCCAGTTCTGAACGGTCTCCATGTCTCTTCGAGCCTCGGTAATGTCCAGGCCGTAGGTTCGCGCAAGAGTCTGGTAGGACCCTGTCACATCATCCGAGGGATTAGACTGGATCACAGTGTTTGCAAATGGGGAAGCGAGCAAACATGCCGCTGCCCACATCCGGACGTTCTCATCGGACAGACCAGCGGGCACCAGGAGGGCTTGGAGGTCTCTTCGCGCTGCTTCCCGTTCGTCGAATGATGCTATCTGGTCTTCTCTCCCTCGATAGCTGAGTTCCAGGTGAACGGGATCACGGGTGGCCGGTCTCCATGTGTCAAGGAGCGGCTGACTGCCGGATATGGCGCCCTCCTCACCTTTAGTGATTCTGGCGATTGCCTCCCACCGCTGAAATTCGTCGTCGCTCATTTCCCGCGCACCATGCAACAGTTGTCGTTGGAACGACCAGGAGTCAAAGTCTTCGCCTGCCCGACACAGAATCTCGAGATTGGATTGCGAAGACCAGCCCATCGCGGAGGATGTTAGGTTGGCGGAGCCGATCAGGACCTCATCACCGACACGGTAGAACTTGGCGTGCAGCGATGGGTGCAACATGAACGTACCGCCCGAATCGACCACAATACTGCGACACTCCGCATCGGACGCGCCAACAGCAAGGTCGTGTGGATTCCACCTAGTGATGCAGATGAGAGACGCATCCGCCTGGACAGCGGCCAGAACCCTCGAAAGCGCGTCTACTTTTATGTAGGGGGCTGCAATAAGAAGGTTCCGCGCGTCTGAGCAAAGACCACACAACAATTCTCCGGGGCTCTCACCGATACTCAACTGTTTCTCTCTCGCAGTTGATTGATGACCTTGTCAACTTGCCGTCCCCAGTTCATAGCGATGTCCTGAATACGCGTTCGCTCATCCCTAGATTCAGTCTGATCCTCCATGCGCGCCCAGGAAGACAGCAGCAGTCGCAGAGCGACGATCGCTTCAAACGCGGGATCGCTCTCATCGATTTCGGGACTGAGTCGATCCTCAATCTGGTCGATGAGATCGTAGATGCGATGGTCCGTGTTGAGCTGGATGTTCAAGACTCCATACTCTGAGCGAACTCGAAACATCTGGTATCCATCCAGCTGGGTAGGGGTAAACTTGTACGACAGGTCGTCCTGGACAAGTATTCGTGCGAGTTCGCGCGCCTCTTCCTCTGGTTGACCGGATTCGATGAACTGTCCAGTAAGGCCCTCCATTCTCTCTTCGGATGCGATCTCCTCACGGTCAATGTCCGTGCTTGTCTTCTTCTCAGCCCCCGTCTTGATGGCTTCCTTGTCGGCATCCGTCTGAGTCCTGACAGCCTTGCCCTCTGGGGTCCTTCCTCCACCGTCGCCTCCCACCGACCTTCGCTTCTGTGCGAACATCTGCCTGACCTTGTCCATCATGGCCCGCGTCTGGTCGCGGATGTCCGCAACGATGGTGTAAACCGTATCGTCGTCCACGCCCATCTCGTCTAGAACGATCTGTCTGGGACGGTCATCGCGGGCGAGGGTCTTGGCGGCCTGGGTGAAGTTCGCAACCATCTGCTTGTTGTGGTCCACGCCAAATAACTCGTCGCAGCTACGACGGAAACTCACTTCGCAACCCCACCAGCGGTTCTGCGGGTTCTCGGCGCTTCCTCCCTCTCTGAGGAATGCATCCTCAAGTACGATCTTCCTGTCCTCCCGGACGACAGAAACCCCGATGTTGTGTCTGGCGTGTCGGCCTCGGGGAGTGCCTCCAGGATTCTGGGTTACAAGCTCTGTCCTCAGTGCCTCGGGCCTCACAATGGAGTATTCGACCGCAATCGTCTCCTCACGGCCACCTACGACTACCGGGTAGTATCTTGTGTCTGCCCATTTCTCAAACATCGGGATGCTGTCCCAAGGTTCTTCAGGAACAGACGTTGGGCTCATGAGGTAGAGGGGATCGTTCGCAACGACATTGGCCTCGAATTTGGCTTCACCAGGTCGATTTGCGAAGAAGGATGCAGTCCGTATCCTTGTAATGTCGGCATCCAAGAAGTGACGGTGGATACGCCCGACTTCGCGCGATGTGTTGTCTATGATGGCACGTCCGGTCTTCCATTGAACTTTGTCCAGACGGCTCCAGACTACGAGGGTACCTGAGCGGTGTTCATACACGCTCTCACTGCCAGCTATCTTCCACCTTTCAGGGATCGGCGTATCCTGATCAGGAATAGGGACGACGTGATTGCCACTCTCGATGGCATCGGCGTCAAGACTCGAATGCCATACTGAGTCCGGGCCGTCCTGCCATGTCCACACATCCACTTTCTTGCATTGGGACATGGATGACGTGGGAAGCCCCATGCCGTACTTGCCGATTCCTCTTATAGAGTCGTGACGGGTGCCACCTCCAAACTTGAGGGCGTCCAATAGGACCCTCGGATCCATTCCACTCCCATTGTCTAGAACAGCAATCTCGGAAATCCTCTGGCGAGTACGAGAATTTACAACTTCGGCGTTCTCCATGCAGAGCAATTCCACCTGCTCGGAGTCGGCCTCGATGGAGTTGTCGATGAGTTCGGCTATCGCGTAAGCAGTGTTGTGATAGCGACTGTCCCTGATCGCTCTTATGGTGAAGCTGCCTGGGAATAGGCTACGGTCTGCGTCTCTTAGCTCAGTCAGTTGTTCGACCATAGGTCCTCCCAGTTTGTGAAGGCATCAGTCACCGACCCGAATCCCGGTAGGTTCGTGTCAGCAACGGTCATTATCTCGGCAGTTCGGTTTCCGCCTGCCCTGGGACCACGCATCGCTCGCCCTGCCATTTGCGAGTAGAGCACTAACGATGTGGTTGGACGCGCGATGATAACGCAACGGGTCCGGGGCGCATCGAAGCCGGCGGTAAGCACACCGTAGTTGAACATCACCATATGCTCTCTGTCATCGTTCCTAAAAGCATCAATTATCGCTCGACGGTCTTCGCTTGGCGTATTAGCGGTAACGACCTGACTCACGACCCCTTGAAGGTTCAGCCGGCGATTACACTCAATGGCACTCTCGACCGACGGGCAGAATACGATGGTCCTGGCATGACGCCTCGCCGAGTCGCCGGAGAGTTCCACGATCTTGGCTGTGCGGTCGTTGTCACTACCCAAGCTCTCCAGGTCGTCGCTGGCGTAGTCCATGCCTGGTTCGGGTTCCCTGACCACTATGCCCGATTCAAAACTGATCGGAACAAAGCGTGGGTCCGCCAGATACTGATTCTGGATCAAATATGTCACGGGGTTGTCGTGCCCTCTGGGGTCTATCGAAACCTTGGTCTGGTTGAACATTGCCGCTAGTATGTAATCAGCATCGGTCAACCTCGCTGTACGTCCCGGAGTGGCGGTCAGGCCGAGTAGAGGGGGACGGGTACTGCACAACTGCTCAGTCACGAACGAGTAGGTCTCCGCTACGGCCTGATGAGCTTCGTCGAAGATAACCGCTACGGCTTGGGAAGCGAGATGTGCAAGCAGGGTGTTATCCGAGACCCCGGCTGCGCGTAACTTAGCAAGACCAGTCACCAGGAACCCGGAGGGGAGCCTGCGCAATTGAAGACGCCGGTTGCCCCAGAATCGATGAACATGGACCTCTCGCAGCCCAAGGTGCGTCCAAGCATCTCCGAGCTCGTCCGCCGCCTGTTCACACAGTTCCTCGGTGGAGGCAAGCCATATGACGAGGGAGCCGTCAGTGTCTGCTTCGTTCAAGAGACGGCAGGCCGCATGAGATGCGATCCTGGTCTTGCCGGCACCGGTCGGAAGGTGGGCCACAGCCCGACGCCCCGGGGACGACAAGGCAACTAGAATGTCACGAAAGACCTGTCGCTGATGTGGGTACAGCGAGTATCTGGGACTGACCTTCGGCTCATACCCCTCAGACACCACAGAGCCCTTCACACTCCTCATTGAAGTGGTTGATCGAGTCCGGATCTCTTTCCCGCTCAGCAATGACACTGGCGAGGGGGCGACGTGCAGAATGAAGATACGGGCGACCGTTCAGCAGCGCTCGCACCGGATTGGTCGTGCTGTTTCTGAGCCAGCGGTCGAACTTTACGGCCTCGTCGTAGCTCTCAGGTTCAGACCGTTTCAACTCTATCCAGTGTTCATCAGACCGATACGGGCATATGACACAGGCCGAGCGGGGCAACGACCGTCCCGGATACTTGAAGGCGAACCATTCGGCACAGTCCTTCCGCGTCATTCCGATGTCCACAAGAGGCCAGCGATGATCGACCCATGACTCCCTACTCGGCTTCATGCGGCCAACCTCGTCCAGCGAGATTCCAAGCCACATTTCGACATGGCGGTCCTTTGGGAATGGCCGCCCGCGCCTTCCACCTGCAAGCTTCCTGATTCGTCTGTAGATTGGTGAGATCTTGTAGTGGTTGGTGCACTGGCGTCGTAGCATTCCCTTCTTTCCGTTCTCATCCAACAGATAGAACGGCACATCCACAAAGTGGTGGCCCGACGCGGTTAGGCCCTTCCTCAAATTTGCTTTAAGGTCACCACTGGAGACTCGTATCAGTGGGAAGTCGAGCTGTCCTTCCAACCACTTGAGATGGACATAGACGTATTCTGGCTCCCAGCCGGTGTCGGCAAAAACCGCGACGTCCGGTTTGGTATAGCCGAGTTCCGCCAGTCGAGGATCTTCTCGGGACAGAAGAAGGGCCAATACCGAACTTTGCACTCCGGCACCCAAGCTGAGCGCACGATAGACTACCTGGCTTGACTCTGTGGCCATTCGATCTCCTTTCGAATGGTGTCCTGGGCCACAGTCGACAACCGATTCGAGGCGGTGGTTCTCTCTGACGCTGACCTACTCATCGATCTCACCGAACTCCTTGTCGTCTTTGCTGGGTTCTTCCAGGAGGCGTGGCACATTATCCAGATCTACCTTCCGGTACCGCCTCGTCCTCTTGTTGCCCAGAATGTAGGCAGGCAACCGTCCTTCTTGACACCACTTGTAGATGGTCCGGCTGGAAACACGCAGATATTGGGCAGCCTCTCGGGTCGTGTACCACTCCCTTGGCACGAATGTATGCTGTCCGTTTGACATCTGCGAGTAAGGCCCTATTCACTCAATATGCACAACGTAGCACATACAGGCAACACTTACCAGTGACACGGGCGACGATGGCGCGGTTGGCGATGGTGCTGTAGGTTCATCTCGAAACTAGTAGTCTGAAATCTTTGTAATGATGGATATCTGGGATTTGGGATAGCATCAGTGTAAAGTCTCAACCGTTGTGAGCATACGAATCAAGCTACCCTTTAATACCAAGATGTTAGACCACTAGCAGCGAGACCCGGGAAGAGAATCAGGGTCTTTCGACTGTCCGTCCTCTGACAACCTTGTTATTCGCCCTGAGCTTGTCGAAGGGCCGACCGTTCATGGTTTGACAAGCTCACCACGAAGCCACTCGCTTGATTTGGTGACAATCGAAAGATCCTGGGAAGAGAACGGGGGCCGGACTTCCGGGTAAGCTCCCATTCGCCTACATCGGCGGGGGAATGGGAGCATCCGAGTAGTATCAGCTGACCCGCGCGAACTTCTGGACCCTTGCGCCGTCGAGGGTTTCTCCGACGTAGAGGTCTCCGTTGGAGTCCATCGCGACTGCGTGTCCGGCGATGATGTCTCCGGGGTTGTCGGTGCTCATTCCCCATCCGCCGAGCCACTGGCCGGTCGGAGTCATGATCTTGACCCCGGCGGGATGCGAGAGTGGATTCGGAGACGGCTGATCCGGGCCGAGGCCCTGGTGGAAGCCGAGGTCGGTGATGTACATGTTGCCATCGGGACCCTGCCAGATGTGGTCGGGACGATGGACGCCGCCCCACTCGCTCATATACTGGCCGTCGGGAGTGAAAATCTGGATGCGGCTGTTCTCGCGGTCTGCCACGTAAACGTTTCCGGTGTTGTCCAGACAGACGCTGTGAGGAATTCGGAACTGACCCGGGCCGGCGCCCGGTTCACCCCAAGACCGGATCAGGTCGCCGGTGGCGGTGAA
>JAAXHZ010000367.1 GCA_012270625.1 Dehalococcoidia bacterium
TCCGCGCCGAGTCCCTTGGCGTCCATGGTGTGAGTGGCGACCATCTTCAGCGAGTTGGTCTCGTTGATCGTAAGGATGGGAAAGCCGCAGCACAGAGTCTTGCCAGCGAAGTCCACGACCTGCGCGCCCACGGCCTCTATCACCCGCTCCAGCGCGTCCTCGCGCTCTGGGTGCTCAGCGAACTTGAGGTCAGAGGACGGCCTGACGATGTAGCACCCATAGAATGGGGCCATTCTCAGGTTTGGAAGCGGCCGTACGACCATGGACTCGAGCTTGTCAACGCCGATCTCTTCGACAATAACCCAGAGCAAGTGCCTGGGGTCTGCGGTACCGCTGTACTGGAGCCCCTCCTCGGCGAGGTCTTCGTTGATAGAGGCCCTGTATTCGTCGTCCTGAAGGCGGGCGTTGGCCTGAGACATCACACCCTGGCAGGTGGAGCAGATGGTCATGATCTGCTGACCCGCGCGCTCGGCCATCGCAAAAGTTCGAGCGTTTAGCGTGTCACCAAGACGAAGGTTCTTCTCCTGAAGAACACCCGCGCCGGTGCAAGAGGCGCTCTGCATGGTTATGAGGTCCAGCTCGATTCCGAGCCTGCGGCACACTTCGAGTGTGGCATCGTAGAGTTCCGGGCAGGCTCCGCGCGAAACGCAGCCTGGATAGAGGGCGTATCTCATGTTTCTTCTTTACCCTGTTGGCTACTTGCGAGTGGAGTCTGTTTTCACCCTCACCCTAGCCCTCTCCCTGAGGGAGAGGGGGCCTGTTGGTTGGTACTTATGCTTGTCTGTATCGTATTTACCTACCCCTGTAAGCCCTGAGGGAGAGGGGTTAGATTGGTCGGCATTCTTGGTTTGCTATACGTTTGGATACCCTTGTAACGCCATCAAGGAAAAGGGTGGTTAGTCGGCGTCAGTCCCGTTCCCGGCTTTCGACTTTGTCGAATACACGCTGTACGTTCTCGACTCCGGGAATGCTCTTGTGGACCAGCGGCGGCATCTTTCGGGCCTTCATCGCGCGCAAGCCGACTGGGACGAGCTTGAGCATCTCGCGGACGTTGGTGACACCGTGGCTCTTGACGACGAGCTTGGTCTCGTCCAGCCACCCGCTGTGCTCAACAGAGTCGGCGAAGGCGTTGGCGTGACGCGCGCCGGTCGTGTTGACGTAGCCAGCTTCCATCGCGCGATCCCTGAGAGCCATGATCCTGCCCATTGGATCGACGCCCTTGGGACAGACTTCGACGCACTGCATACAGCGTGTGCAGTCCCAGACGCCTCCGTACTCGTTGAGCGCGCCTAGCCGGGAGTTGTCTGCGTCGTCACGTGGGTCGCGGACGAACCTGTATGCCTTCGCGAGCGCGGCTGGACCGATGAAGTTGTCATCCACGTTCA
>JAAXHZ010000368.1 GCA_012270625.1 Dehalococcoidia bacterium
GTACGACGAGAGCGCAAGCCTCGGAAGGTCAGACTCGTGAATGCTGAAGGTAGCTTGAACCAGCCTGGTGGACAAAACAGCCTCCCGTACCCACTAAACAATTGCCGCAAGCGATTGTTGACCCGCGTGTCTGCCACTGTCAAGCGCGACACAGCCAGCAATCTTCCTGCAGGGTAGTCTGGATACCCACTCCCTGCCTGACACTCCTGCGCCCATATCTGTATAATGGCGCCATACCGATCTGATAGAAAAATTACTTCTAGAGTGAGCATTGCATGAACGACAAGAATGAGCCGAAGCGTGGATTTACACGGCGACAGTTCCTCAAGGGTGTTCCCCTCGGAGTCGCTGGCGCTGCCGCGCTGACAGTGGTCTCGAATCGCTTCGTGTCCGCCTTCGTCCGTCGCAGGCGGATGCCCAACCTACCCCAGGACTCCATCTTTGCCCCGGACAGGAGCAGGTATCCGGAGGCGTAGCTCTCGTTCGAACCTCGATACGTGTCGCTCGCTCTCCCCGACGACAGAATGAATGAGCGACACGACTATTCCGTTGGCTGGATCCCACGCCGGCGAATGAAGCCATGACGATCTCTGCAACGATCGCCACTCTGCTTGGCACAGTGTTCACAGCGCTGATTCTGGTCGGCTGTGCCCACAGCCCACAGCCCGAAGCCACAGTTGCTCCCGTACCCACTCCTACCCCCATAGACGTTGCTGTCCTTCTCGCCCGCTCCGGTGAGGCGACGAGCGCGCTGAAGACCTTCCGTTTCCAGCTTGAACACAACCGGGAAGGGGGCACGCCGCTGACGGATACTCTCACAGTTACCGAGGCCGACGGAACGGTGGTCAGCCCAGACGCGCTGTCGATAGATTTCGCCGGCACGCTCGGCAGCTTCGCGGTCCGGTCCAGCCTCATCACCCTGGGAGACGACAGCTACATGACCAATCCGCTGACAGGAGCCTGGGAGCGGGTGGCTCGCGAGGTCAGCCCCCTCGGCTTCTTCGACCCGCAGCGCGGCATCGGTTCGATGATGACGGAAATACAAAGTCCGGTGCTCGTCGCCAAGTCAGACTCTGAGTTCGAGATCGAAGGAGCGCTCCCGGTGGAAGCCCTCAAACCCCTTCTGGGTGGGTTGATGGATGGAACGACGGTCAACGCGCGACTGACAATCGACGCGGACAGCCTGTTTCTTGAACGAGCAATCCTGGACGGGCGTGTAACGGCTGCGGAGCCTGACGGAGTCGTGCGTACCATCACATTGTCGGAGTTCAACGAGCAGGTCGAGATAGAACCGCCAGGATGAGCCGCTTCACGCTACCGCCATCCGCCGTCCTTCGTCGCTGGACTGTCGGATGGCATCGATAAGTCGATGCAGTCTCACGGCATGATCGAAATCGGGAACCTCGGGTTCTCGATTTGCCGCTCCCAGGATTGACGCTGCGAACTGGCTGTACAGCTGGCCCACGTTGTAGGCTGCTCCGGCGGGTATTTCCGGCGCGGGATGCAGATCCGGCGGCGGAGTCAGGTCCCGCAGGTCGTTGCTGCCTCCCCGTGCTCCTCGGATGCTCACCCGCTGCAG
>JAAXHZ010000369.1 GCA_012270625.1 Dehalococcoidia bacterium
ATGTTCATCAATTTCGTGCTGGCAACGCATGTATTCGACATGCCGGCAGCACTCTTTGCACGCTATCTCGAGTTTTTTGATATTGAGAAGGCCACGCCCATGCAGACATGGGACCTGGGAACGCGGCGGATCTACGAGAACCTGACGGCCGACTTTCGGGACAAGATCTACCTGAATAGGCCAATCCGAAAGGTATACCGCCAGGAGTCAGGGGTCGTGATAGAGGATGATGATGGCGCTCAAGAGATGTTTGACGAGGTGGTTTTCGCGTGCAACGCAGATCAGACGCTGCGCATCCTCGATAGACCTACCTTCTTCGAACGCTACATTCTCTCGTCGATACGCTACGATGGCGAAATCCACCACAGTGCTGTCGTCCACTACGACTCATCAGTCCTCCCGGACAGCGACGTTAGGCCTTTGACGACGCGGAGCACCCATGTAGAGCAGTTCGGCACGAAGCCTGACAACTACGAAATCACATACATCATGCACAACCAGCAGCCCTGGGCGAAGCGGTCCGACAAGCCCTGCCTGGTGACCTACAACCCGCATAAGCCGATCGATGAGCAAAAGGTCCTCAGTAGGTGGTCGTTCCAGCATATAGTCCACGACGTGCGCCACGTCGCCCTGCTGGTCAGCCTGTTCCAGTTCATTCAGGGCAAGCGGCGGACGTGGCACTCCGGCGCCCACACACTGGTCAACAGCCAGGAGACCTGTCTTGTCAGCGGGCTTGCCACAGCCAAGCAACTCGGCGCGGACTACCACTTCGCTGATCGCAGAGCAAGGCGGTCGTTCAACTACTACGGAAGCATCATGTTCGGCTCGCGATTCAGGAAGGTGCCATAGGGAGGAGCCACCGGCGTAATTGCTGCCGCTATGCGTCTGGGACCTCGTTTAGGCGACCTGTCTCACAGTCGTACACGAAGCCCCGTACGCTGTCCTTCACGGGTATGAAGGGGTTGGCGTTGATGCGGCGGATCGACTGACGGACGTCCTCGTCCAGGTCGCCGAACGCTTCCAGCGCGAAGGACGGACGCAGGCCGGTGTCGGCCACTATCGTGTCCTTCACGTCGTCGTCGCGGAAGGTCAGCAT
>JAAXHZ010000370.1 GCA_012270625.1 Dehalococcoidia bacterium
TCGAACTCCTGCCAACCCTCGACCGCGCGCGATTCGAGCTCGTGCTCAGAGCCGATCACCTCGAACCCGCCACACTTCTCGCACTCGAAAATCGGCAGCGCCAAGCCGTAGTAGCGCTTCTTTGAGATCATCCAGTCATCCATGTTGCGGAGCCAGTCCAGCTCGCGCGCCTCTCCGAACGACGGGATCCACTCGATGTTTTCCGTAATACGCATGAGCAGGTCGCGAACCGGCCCCATGCGAATGAACCACTCATCGACCAGCCGGAAGACCAGCTCAGTGCCGCATCGCCAGCATACGGGATAACGGTGGGAGTAGGGTTCGACGTGGTAGAAGACACCCTTATCTCTCAGGCTGTCGTAGATCGGCTCGTTCACGTCGAATACACTCATTCCGGTGAGCCAGTCGAAGCCGTCCACGAACTCTCCCGCATCGTTCAGAGGCGCGATAACGGCCAGACCAAACTCAGCGCCGAGCGCAAAGTCTTCCTTACCTGCTCCCGGAGCGGTGTGGACTATACCCGTGCCCTCGGACTCCGAAACCTCGTCCCACTCGATTATCCTGTGCTCCACGCCCTGTTGAGCGGGAAGCTCGTCAAAAGGCCCTGTGTAGCGCAGTCCTGCCAGTTTACTTCCAGGGACTTCTTCGAGCACTTCATACTCACCTCGCAGCACGGACAGCCTGCCCTTTGCCAAGTATAGGACATCTTCGCCGTTCCGGACCTTGACGTAGGTGAGCTCAGGATGGACAGCGGCCGCGACGTTCGATGAGAGAGTCCAAGGCGTCGTTGTCCAAATCAAGAGGGATTCACCACCCCGGTCGATCAGTGGGAACTTGACGAACAGGCCGGGGTGGACGATCTCGACGTAGCCTTCGGTGACGATTTCATGCTCGGACAGTCCGGTGCTGCAGCGGGGACACCAGGGCATCACGTCCCTGCCCTTGTAAATCAGGCCCTTCTCGTGGCATGTCTTCAGGAAGTGCCAGATCATGTAGTTGTTCTCATCCGACTTGGTGTGGTACGAGTCGTCCCAGTCCATCCAGTAACCAAGCCTCTTGGACTGATCGGTAATGATGTCGGCGAAGCGGTCCACACGGGCCTTGCACAGCTCGACGAACTTATCGACTCCAAAGCCCTCGATGTCTCGCTTGGACGCGAAGCCGAGCTCCTTTTCGACCTCTACCTCGATCCAGAGGCCCTGCCCGTCGTACCCGTTCTGGAACCTCTGGCGATACCCCTGCATGTTTCTGAACCTAAGGAACATGTCCTTGTATGTCCGGCCCCATGCGTGGTGGACTCCCATCGGATTGTTGGCGGTGATCGGCCCGTCTATGAACGAGTACCTGCGGTCCGAGCTGTTGTTCCGCTCGCGGTACTTCAGCGGGACATCGTTCTGGTTCCACCAGTCGATCGTCTCCCGCTCCATTGCGGCAAAGTCCACTCGTGAACTGACTGGCTCAAACATCAGGCATCACCTCTAAAGATTTGCGGGCCACCTTACCCACTTGCGCAGCATCTACGGAAAAAGAAAGCTCCCGTCCCTTGCTCTCTCGGATCAGGGACGGGAGCTGGTCTAACTCAACCTGCTACCGCGGTACCACCCATGTTCCCGTCCGCCGTGGCGGATCGGACTCTCAAGTCCCGGCAGCAGCATAGCCGCGACCGGGCCGCTCGTGTAACGGTGAGCGATTCCGTCGGAGCCTACTGACCTTCTGTGTGAGACGTTCGATCCGAAGCTCGGGAGGGATATTCGGAGGGTATGACGGCGCCTGCTCTCACCAAAACCAGGTTCGCTTTACCGGCAGTGACCTTCCTACTCGTCTCCGTCTCAGCCTCTAATGTTCTCGGATGTCGTCAGCTTAGCAACAGCCCGTGATGGGTGTCAAAAGCTAGAGCTAGACGAGCGAAGCGGACACGCTCAGCTCGACGTTTCCGACCATTGCCCGCGAGATGGGGCAGCCGTCTTTGGCGGCCTCGGCGGCCGCGACAAAGTCCTCCTCGCTGATGCCCTCCACACTCCCCTGCACGGTGAGCTCGCTCGATACGACCGTAGGCGCTCCGTCCACGAAGTCCAGCGTAACGCTGGCGCTAACATCCAGCGTGCCAGGCGGCGTTCCGGCGCGAGTGAGTCCGGCGGACAGGGCCATGCTGTAGCAGGAGGCGTGGGCCGCCGCGATCAGCTCCTCCGGGCTGGTATTGCCTTCGGCGCCTCCGAAGCGTGTGGGCTGTGTCACCGCCATCTCAGAAAACGCTCCTGAAGTAGCTGCGGTAACCCTTCCGCCGCCGCTCGTAAGATCGCCCTCCCAAACGGAGTTCGCCGTTCTTGTTTCTGCCATTCTTCGTCCTCCTGGTGCACTGATCCAATCTCGCGTTCAGCTTATCTCAGCAATGGTAGCTGCCACGGCGAATTGTAGCATCCGGTGTTTGGAGGTGTCACAGGGTTGACTCTAGCAGTCGGTCTGCATATAATCACATACCGCTGACAAATTTCGGGGCCGCTTTCGCAGGCGTCTCCCGGACTCAATCGAAAGTCAGCGCCGACCTGTAAAACGGTCGGAAGAGCACATTAACAACTGAATCCTGTCCCTTAGTAAGGAAAAATGCAATTAAGCATATGAGCCCAAATGTGGGTCAAGTTACTAAGGGTCTACGGTGGATGCCTAGGGGCCAAGAGCCGAAGAAGGGCGTGGCAAGACTGCGATAAGCCTCGGCTAGCTGTCTAGTGAGCTTAACCGAGGATGCCCGAATGGGGAAACCCAGCTTGGGTCATACCAAGCTACTCGCGTATGCGAGGGGTAAGCGGGTGAACTGAAACATCTAAGTAACCCGAGGAAAG
>JAAXHZ010000371.1 GCA_012270625.1 Dehalococcoidia bacterium
CCGCTGGGAGAAGGGATTTTAGAAACACCCTCTAAGTCCCGCGGACGTTAGTAGTGGAAGTCGTTGGGATCGAAGTCGATCTCGTGGGACTCACCGTGGACCTCGCATTCGGGATCCTTGCGGCCATCGATGGACCGTTCATGACGTCGATGAGGACGCTTGCGATGTCGCGGCCGTCGTTGGTGCTGTCTCTGATGAATCGTGATAGGGACATGGGTTAGGTCTCAGTTATTTTTCTCGACGTTGATGATAGTACATATGTTTTGATAGAGTCAAGGGCGACGAAATTGACACTGATTGACGCTGTAACTAGAGTATGCTTCCAGTCGTGAGTAGCGCAAACGAGGTTCGGAGAAGCGAGAAAATGTCCAAGACTACGCTGACATTCGAACTCGGTGGGCAGGTCAAGCTTTCAGAATTGGAAGAGGGAATCCCAGACGATGGCATCCAGACTTCACCCTCAATCAGCATCGGCGCGATTACAGGAAGAGTACAGACCCTGAGCAGCCGTTCGGGGTTGAGATTCAACCTCTACGACACTATCCACGACAGGGCTGTTGCGTGCTATCTGGGGCCTGGACAAGAAGAGATCATGCGAGGGGCATGGGGCAATCGGGCCACAGTCGTTGGCAGAGTCTCAAGAGACCCATTGACTGGAAAACCTATCTCCATACGCGACATCAGGAAAGTGGAACTACTTGACGATGTCGCTCCGGGAGCATATAGGCAGGCCAGAGGAGTGGTTCCATGGGAACCTGGAGACATTCTGCCTGAAGAAGCCATTCGTCTGCTAAGAGATGCCTGATAACCCCAAAGTCCTATATTGGGATTCATGTGTCTTTCTCTCGTACGTGAACGAGTTGCGCGCGCTGGAGGTTGCGCCATGCCTATTCTGGAAAGCCAGCTCAATGGACGCATCGCCACGCTGCTGGGGCGGATGGCTCCTCGGTGGAGTGTTCGCGGCGAGAACAAGGGCGCGTTCCAGGGCAGCCAGAGACAGCCGGATATCCTGATCACGCAGACGGGCGCGCAGCCTGTAGTGATCGAGAACGAGTACCTGCCCGCGAGCACCTTGGAGGTCGAGGCGAGGGAGAGGCTGGGGGAATCGCTCGACGCGAGCGTCGTTCAGGCATCCGGGCGAGTCAACGCAGTGGTGGCGCTCAGGTCACCTACTGAGCTGAATGAGTGTACCGGACTTGACGACGTGGACGCCATGCTGACACAGGGTGTCACGCTGGATTATGCGCTCTTCACGGGGTCGAGCGACGTTGACTTCACGCGGTTTCCGAAGTCGGGCTTCATCGAGGGCAGCATCAGGGACCTTGCGGCGTTCGTCGAGTACGCGGCTACACCTGAAGACGCCGTCCAGAGAGCGGTCGCGATCCTGGAGGAGGGAGTACAGGACGCGGCAGCGATTCTGCGACAGGCGGCGGAGCTGAGTGAGGACACTAAGGCGGGGATAGTCGAGTATCTCAAGCAGAGTTACAGTGATCAGATGCTGCGTATGGCAGCAACGATACTGGTCAACGCGCTGGTGTTCCACCAGAACCTTGCCGGTCAGCATGGTGTGAAGAACCTGACCCAGATAGCAAGCGCCGATGGCGTTCTGACACAGGCCGACGTGTTGGAGGAGTGGCAGAAGATCCTCGGCGTCAATTACTGGTCGATATTCAACATCGCGAGTGATCTGCTGCGTTCCATCAACCCGCCGGGTATGGCAGTGGATGCGCTGAGGGTGATGAGACGCACAGCAGACAGGCTGGTGGCGCTGGGAGTCTCGCAGTCCCACGATCTTTCGGGAACGGTGTTCCAGAGGCTTATCGCCGACCGCAAGTTCTTGGCGACCTTCTACACCAGACCGGAGTCGGCAGCGCTGTTGGCGCACCTGGCTATACCAGACGACGGCGGCTGGGACGACGTGGAGAGGGTCAAAGACTTTCGCATCGCTGACTACGCGTGCGGCACAGGTACCCTCATCCATGCTGCGTACCGGCGGCTGAACCAGCTTCACTGGCTCGCGGGCGGGAAACCAGAGCGGCTGCACGCGCACATGATGGAGAATTCGCTGACGGCGTGCGATGTGCTGCCGTCTTCGGTGCATCTGACCGCGTCGATGCTGTCGTCGTCATATCCGAGACAGAGATATGACGGCTCCCGAACGATGGTCGCCCAGTATGGAAAGACCGAGCAGGGTGGAGTGTCCATCGGCTCACTCGACCTACTGGACGACACAGGGATGTTCAGGCCCCTGTTCCCCCTCCACACCGCCACCGCCGTTACCGGAACTGGAGAGGAGAGATCTCAACTCGGTGAAGACATGCCGCCGTTCAGTCAGGACCTGGTAATCATGAACCCGCCGTTTACGAGACCTGGTTCGGACTGGGAGGGTGACAGTAGAGAGTCGGACTCTATCAAGCACTTCCAGGGTCTTAGTACGGACCTTGAAACCCAGACGAGAATGGCGGAGATAGAAAAAGAATACACTAAGGGGACATGCTACCACGGATACGCGGGCATCGCGTCGGCATTTGTGGCTCTCACTGACCGCATGGTGAGGAAGACTGGAACAGTCGCGTTGGTGCTTCCTATGACCGCCTTGCAGGGTATGAGCTGGCAAAAGGTGCGCCAGCTGATAGCGCGCAGATACCGTGACGTGACAGTGCTGACTATCGCGGCAGCTCGACAGGACGACCAGTCGTTCTCGGCAGACACTGGCATGGCTGAGACGATGATCGTGTGCCGCGAGTCCTCAAACGCTCCAAGTGGGCGCGGTCTGTTCGTCTCCCTACGGTGTCGGCCCGACAGCGAGATGGAGGCCACCGAGATCGCGAGGGCGATAAGGGTAGCAGCCGAAACCTTGGCCGTAAGAACCTTGGAAGGCGGCCCTTTTGGTGGAAGTCCTATAGTCGTCGGCGATGAGCGGCTGGGTGAGATGATAGATGCTCCGCTGAGCTTGAATGCGCCCTGGTCTGCCGTGGGCATCGCCGATTTCGCTGTGGTGCAGACTGCTTTGCAGATGATTCAGGGAATCGTCTGGCTACCCCAGATGAGGGAGCAAGACGCTCAGCGCATACCAATGTCGACTGTGCAACATGTGTGCCAGGTGGGAATATACGACATGAACATCGTTGGAAATGGCAGTCAAACAGCCTTTGAGCGCATCAAACCACCATCTGCCGCTCCGACATATCCGATGCTGTGGGGCCACAACGCCCAGCTTGAGAAGCGTATGGTGGTCGCGCCGGATAGCGAGGGTCTGGTCAAGCAGGGCAGGGAACAACGCGCCGAGGAGATATGGGAGACTCGCAGCCACGCGCACCACAACAGGGACTTCAGGTTCAACTCACAGCCACTGGCGGTCGCATTCACCGAGAACCAGACTATCGGAGGCCGGGCCTGGCCCAACGTGAAGTTCGATGAACGATCTCACGAGATAACTTACACGCTCTGGGGCAACACGACACTTGGGCTGCTGTGCTACTGGTGGCATTCGAGTCGCCAGCAGGCGGGGCGTGGCAGTATGCCAATCACGGCCATCCGCTCGATGCCGATGCTGGACGTCGCCAGGCTGTCCCCGGCGCAGCTCGCGAAGGCTGAGGAGATCTTCGAGGACATGCGAGACTCGCAGTTCCTGCCGGCGAACGAAGCGTATCGGGACAATACTCGTAAAGAGCTGGACCATCGCGTGCTGATCGACATGCTGGATCTGCCCCAGAGTATCTTGGAGCCGCTGGACCTGCTCAGGCTGAAGTGGTGCTCTGAGCCGAGTGTCCACGGGGGCAAGAAGACTGCGCCGGAGGGGTGAGGGAACCGCAGGCGTTCCCTAGCGGGAGGCTGAGAGGGTGTTCCCAAAGGTGATTTCCCAAGGGCCTCCTCTCCCTTGAGGGCTTACAGGGGTAGGTAAACGTGTATAGCCAAGCTAGAACCTCAATCGCGATTCCCCCTCTCCCCCAGGGCTGACAGGGGTAGGCATTGGTT
>JAAXHZ010000372.1 GCA_012270625.1 Dehalococcoidia bacterium
GACGGCGCGATCAGGACGGCAATCAGGGATCCAGTGGGAGGCACGCTTCCTCTCCGGAGGATTGCGCGACCGTCCGACATCGTTGCCATTTCTGTCTGCGACATCACGAGACCGATGCCCACAAGCACAGTGCTGCCGGTTGCCCTGGACGAGTTGGCGCACGTGCCTGACGAGAACATCGTTATTCTTATCGCGACAGGGACTCACAGGCCCAACTCTAACGATGAGCTGAGCGCCATGATCGGCTCGCAGGTCGTGGACCGATTCAGGGTCGTCAACCATGACGCCTTCGATCCGTTGAGTGTCGTGCATCTGGGAAACACGTCTGGAGGAATCCCGATCCTGCTCAATCGGCTGTGGGCGGAGGCTGATGTCAGGGTGACGCTGGGGTTCGTAGAGCCGCACTTCTTCGCGGGTTTCTCAGGGGGGCCGAAGATGGTCGCGCCGGGCCTGGCCGCATTCCAGACCACGATGATGCTTCACAACGCCGAGATGATCGGTCACCCGAACGCCACGTGGGGCGTCACGGTCGGGAACCCAATTCACGACGCCATCAGGCAGATCGCCACGCAGACAGGTGTGGACTTCTCAGTCGAGGTCACTCTGAACCGAGACCACCAGATCACCAGCGTCTATGCAGGAGATCCCGGAACGGCGCACCGGGCAGTCAGTAGATTCGCTAAGTCCGTGGCCATGCAGCCGGTAGAAAAGTCATTTGACGTAGTGGTGACGACAAACAGCGGATACCCGCTCGACATGAACCTGTACCAGTCGGTGAAAGGCATGTCAGCAGCGGCTCAAGTCGTCAAGCGCGGCGGAACGATAATCTGCGCAGCTGAGTGTTCAGACGGCGTACCAGAACACGGCGAGTACAGCAGGCTGTTGAGATCGAGAAGTAGTCCGAAGGAGCTTATAGACATGATCTGCGCGCCGGGCCACAATGTCCATGACCAGTGGCAGGTGCAGATCCAGGCCCAGATTCAGCAGAAGGCGAACGTCTTGGTCAAGACAGGCTTCCTGAGCGATGACGAGGTCCGGGGGGCGCATCTAGAGCCTGTGGATGACGTTGAGCAAGCCGTGTACGACGGCCTGGATGCAGCGGGATCAGGGGCACGGCTGTGTGTGATCCCAGAGGGGCCTCAGACGATTCCGTATCTGAAATAGTTCGACCAGACGTTCAAGAGATTGACAGACGCTAAAGGCCCGCGCCGGTGGCGCGGGCCTTTAGGTTCAGCGACTAACTGTCGAGATTAGGCGACTTCTACGACGGCTCCCGCGCCTTCGAGCTTCTCCTTGAGGGAGTCGGCTTCCTCTCTTGGGATAGATTCTCTGACCGCGGCAGGCGCGCTCTCGACCAGTTCTTTGGCCTCTTTGAGGCCGAGCGTCGTCACTTCGCGGACGGCCTTGATGACCTGAATCTTGTTGGGGCCGATCTCCTTGAGAGTCACGTTGAACTCGGTCTGCTCTTCGACTTCGGCGGCGGCTTCAGCGGTTCCGGCCACGCCCTGAACGGTAGCCATCTGGAC
>JAAXHZ010000373.1 GCA_012270625.1 Dehalococcoidia bacterium
GGCTACCGGATAGCACACGATCTGGCCGGGGCCGTGGTAGGTAGCCTGGCCGCCTCTATCGACACTTAGGATCGGAACTAAGGCGTAAGGGAGGTCGCCGCGGGAGAGTCCGGCCTCAGACGACGCAGCCCGCCTGCCGAGCGTGTACACGTGAGGGTGCTCCACGAACAGAAGCGTGTTCTCCCTGGCTCCGTCCGCGATCTCTTCCGCGAGCCGCTTCTGCAGCTCCAGCGCCTCCAGGTACCCGGTCATGCCCAAATCGACAGCCGTGCACGCTTGAAGAGAGTTCATACTGATTGTGTGTGACTTCATGATGGAAGGATACGCGCGTTGATCTTACCAAGACGCGCTTTGAAATCATCGAAAGACCCTGTACCTTGTCCTGAAAATCCTTGCGAGCCGCTCGGCTTCGGTATTACTATCCTTTGGTTGTACCCCGTAGTACTGCACACTTCGCCTCGCCTTAACTCCCCTCAGGAGGCCCCCACCGCCGCTAGATGCAGATAATCCTCAGAATCCTGGCTATCGCCCTGCGCCACAAGTGGCGCTTGTTGTTCGCATACTTGGCTCTTGCGGGAGCCTCGCTGTCCTATCTGTATCTGCCTCGACTGTTTGGCAGAGCTATAGACCAGGTGGACCAGATGCTGCGTGTCGGCGATCTTTCCATCGGGGTGATCACCACAACGGTCACGCTGATTTTGGGTATCAGCGTCGTCCGCGGCCTGTTTGCCTATTTCCAGCAGTACCTCGGCGAGGCGCTTAGCCAGGACGTTTCATACGACCTTCGCAACTCCTTCTACGATAGGGTCCAGCACCTCAGCTTCGGCTTTCACGACCGTTTCCACACCGGCAATTTGATGTCGCGTGCGATCACCGATGTCGAGAACATTCGGATGTTCATCAACATGGGTGTGATGCGCACACCTTACTTCGCAGTCCTGTTCGTCGTAGTGGCTGTTGTGCTGCTTCGCATGGACTGGCAGTTGGGCCTGATCAGCCTCGGGTTCATGCCGGTCGTCATGCTCCAGTCCGCCATCGTCCGTCTGCAGATGCGGCGGCTGTGGCTGCTTGTCCAGGAGATGTTGGCGGAGCTGAACACGGTGCTGCAGGAGAACCTGACCGGTATCCGCGTAGTGAAGTCGTTTGCTGCCGAGGACCACGAGGAACGCAAGTTCAACAAGCACAGCAGAGACGTGGCCGAGACAACCGTCAAAGCCGAGCGCATCCGGGCAGCGAACTCGGCGTTTATGGCCTTTACGTTCATGGTCGCCCTCGGGCTGATCCTGTGGTTCGGCGGCCAGCGTGTGATCGATGGACGGCTGACGCCAGGCGAATTGGCGCAGTTCATCTTTTACATGCAGATACTCTCCATGCCCGTTCGAATGATCGGATGGATGGTCAACTCTTACGCTAGGGCAGCTTCCGCAGGCCAGCGGTTGTTCGAGATTCTCGACTATGAGACCCCTGTCCGGGAGAAGCCCGGGGCCCTTGCCATGCCGCGCACGAGCGGACACGTACGCTTCGAGAACGCCTCGTTCGGTTATGGTGAAGCTGGCAATGTGCTTTCCGGAATAGATATTGACGCTCCGCCGGGCAAGGTAATTGCGTTGCTGGGTGCGCCAGGCAGCGGCAAGACTAGCATCGTGAATCTGATTCCAAGGTTTTACGATCCCACTCAGGGCAGGGTTACGATCGACGGCATAGACGTGCAGGACGCGACGCTCGAGTCCTTGCGGCGCAACGTCGGCATGGTCCAGCAGGACGTGTTCCTCTTCGGAGAGACCATCAGAGAAAACATCGCGTACGGTCGTGAGGACGCGCCGATGGAGCTGATCATCCAAGCCGCCAAGGTTGCTCAGCTACACGACTTCATCGAGTCACAGCCAGGAGGCTACGAGTCCGACATAGGAGAGAGAGGCGTCACGCTCTCGGGCGGCCAGAGGCAGCGCCTGGCCATAGCCCGCGCGGTTCTGCTTGACCCGCCAATACTCATCCTGGACGATTCCACTTCCAGCGTAGATACCCGCACGGAAGAGATGATCAGACAGGCCATGGAGTCCGTGATGCAGGGCAGGACGACCTTCGTGATCGCCCACAGGCTGAGCACCGTCCACAGGGCGGACCAGATCATTGTGCTCAAGAGCGGCCGCATCGCCGAACAGGGGACGCACTCGGAGTTGCTGGCCCTCGGCGGACAGTACAAAGAGATCTACGATCTCCAGCTGAGACCCCAGGAAGAGGTCATGTTGGAGGTCGATATCTCCGCTCAGGGCGCCGAAAGGTATGCCACAACATGATGATGTGGGGCTTCGGCCGGATGAGCCGTGGACTGCCGGACGAGGAGGTCTTCGGCAGCGTATACAACCCTCGCGTGATTCGCAGAGTCGTCCCGTACGTCATGCCGTTCCAGTACCTGATGATCGTCTCTATCGTTGCGATGCTGGTGTTCAGCGGCACCATGGTGGCCGTTCCCTATCTGCTGAAGATAGGAATCGACGAATACATCGTCGCCGGCAATTACGGCGGCCTCACGCTCATTGCCGGCCTGCTCATCGGCAACGCATTCCTGAACTGGGGCACCAATTACACGCAGCAGGTCGCGATGACCAAAGTTGGAGAGGGCATACTCTACAACCTGCGCCGGGACATGTTTACCCACTGCCAGAAGCTCTCGCTTTCGTTCTACGACAGGACCGAGATTGGCAGGGTCATGTCACGCGTCCACGGTGATGTCGCTCAGCTTCAGGAGGTCATGTGGATCATCATCATGACCCTTGGAGATGTGCTCACGCTGATCGGAATCGTTGTAGCCTTGCTGGTCATGAACCTCAAGCTTGGCCTCATCACCATGAGCGTGCTGCCGCTCCTTGTAGTCGTGATGTCTGTTTGGCAGCCATTCGCCGTGCGTGCGTTCATGCGCGTGCGCATCGCGATCTCCATAGTCAACTCCGCCTTCAACGAGAACATCCAGGGCGTGCGCGTAGTGCAGAGCATGAACCGGCAGGGCAGCAACCTCGCTACCTTCGACGGCAAGAACAAGACCCACCACGATGCTGCTCTGGGCGCAAGCCAGATGTCGGCCACCCTAATGCCGGCCGTCGACATCCTGACGGCCGTCGCCGTAGGCCTCGCCATCTTCTTCGGCGCACGCATGATCACCGACGATGCTCTGGAGATCGGCGTGCTGATCGCCTTCGTCCTGTACGTCCAGCGCTTCTTCGATCCGATCCGCAACATGACGATGCAGTACACGATGCTCCAGCGCGCCATGGCCTCTGGCACAAGGATCTTCGACCTGCTTGATGCCCGCGTCGACATCGTAGACCGTCCGAATCCGACTCGTCTGACCGAAGTTAGGGGAGAGATCGAGTTCAAGAACGTCAACTTCAGGTACGTGCCCGAAGAGCCCGTGCTGGTCGACGTCAACGTCCACATCCAGCCCGGAGAGACAGTGGCAATCGTCGGGCCCACGGGCGCCGGCAAGACCACATTCGTATCGCTGTTATCTCGCTTCTACGACGTGCCGGAGGGCCAGGGCTCAATACTGATCGATGGCCATGACGTGAGGGACCTTGAGAGAAGCTCCCTTGCCAGCAGGCTCAGCATGGTCCTGCAGGAGCCGTTCCTCTTCTCTGGAACTGTCAGCGAGAACATTAAGTACAACAACGCAAACTACGTCACCGATGATGACATGGTCAGGGCCGCCACGGCCGTTGGCGCGCACGACTTCATCATGGAGCTCGAAGACGGGTACGAGACCTATCTCCAGGAACGCGGCATGAACCTCAGCGTCGGCCAGAGGCAGTTGATCAGCTTCGCCCGCGCCATCGTCGCCGATCCGAGCATCCTGGTCCTGGACGAGGCCACTGCCAACATCGACAGCCATACAGAGATGCTGATACAGCGCGCGCTGCAGCAATTGCTCGAAGACCGCACCGCCGTCGTAATCGCGCACCGCCTCTCGACCATCAGGGGCGCGGACAAGATTATCGTGCTCAACCAGGGCCGCGTCGAGGAGGTCGGCAACCACGACGCGCTCATGGCCCAGGACGGGCTCTACGCCCACCTATACCGCATGAACTACGCCGCCATCGAAGCGCCGCTGGAGGCTGCGGAAGCGTAGCTGCGGGCCTGTGTGGGCCTTAGTCCGGTGGACTTTGACGTAGAGGCTACCCCCGAACGCCCTCTCACCCCATCCGTACGTACTGCACGGCGACACCCAGACCTGGAGCCCGCGAAAGCCGCCCGTCAGCCGTCAGCACCGGCACGCCATAGACGCGCGCCGCCGCCACGTAGAACGCGTCCATGGCCGTGACATTCTGGAAATGTTCCCAGGCCAGCGGAATCAAATCTCGGTGAGAAATGCGTTGCACTGGCCATCTCGTCAGATACTCCACGGCCAGCCGAGCTCTCGGCACTTCGAGGTCGCCCCGCAAGACCGCACGGCGCAAGACGGACAGCACTTCCACATCCATGATTTCGGGCGCTAGAGGGTAGTCGTCTTCGACGAGTCCCGCCACCGACAGCCCTAACGGCGTTCTCAGTAGGTACTCGACCGCTATCGAGGTATCAACGACGTAGCGGCTCACTCCAACTCAGCTTCATACGAAGCTCGCTCTTCATGGAGCAGCACTGCTGCAGGCACACCAAGATTGGTCTTGGGGGCCTGGGCAAGACTCTCCTGCCACTCGCGCATGTCCAGCTCGCGCCTAATGGCAGCGAGCACAATGTCACTCATGCTGCGGTTGTCTTCGCGAGCGTAACGGCGAAGGCGTTCATGCAGGCCTGAAGGCACATTCCTAATCTGTAAGTTTGCCATGTCATGATAGTATCATGCACATTGCATCACTACAAGCCTTCACTCCCCGAACGGCAGCTGCGCCTGAGGCGCCTCCTTCGTCCGGTCGGGGCCCGAGCCGTGGAACGGGTACTCGATGCCAAGGTGCTCGTAAGCGCGTTGTGTGGCCATGCGGCCCCGGCTCGTCCGGTCGAGGAAACCCAACTGCAGCATGTACGGCTCGTACACGTCCATGATCGTATCCGCCTCCTCGCTGATCGACGACGCAAGCGTCTCCAGCCCCACAGGTCCCCCATGAAACTTGCCGATGATCGAGTTCAGGACCCTGTGGTCGCTCACGTCCAGCCCCAGCTCGTCCACCTCCAGCATCCGCAGCGCGTCCCTTGCCGTATCGCCGGTGATAACGTTGTCGGCCTCCACCTGCGCGTAGTCGCGCACACGGCGCAGAAGCCGGTTTGCGACCCTCGGCGTCCCACGCGAGCGCCGGGCGATCTCCGAAACGCCGTCGGCCTCCGCCTCGACCCCCAGGATTCGGGCCGATCGCCCCACGATGCTGCGCATCGCGTCGTCGTCGTAGAACTCCAGCCTGTGGATGACGCCGAAGCGGTCTCGCAGCGGTGCGCTGACCATTGCGTACCGGGTCGTCGCGCCGATCAGCGTGAACGGCTTGATCGTGAGGTTCATGCTCCGCGCCTTCAGACCCTTGTCGATCACCCACGAAACGCGGAAGTCCTCCATGCCCCCGTACAGCACCTCCTCCACCACGCGGCTGAGCCGGTGCACCTCGTCGATGAACAGGA
>JAAXHZ010000374.1 GCA_012270625.1 Dehalococcoidia bacterium
CTCCAGAGCAGCGTCAAGGACAGTTCCGTCTACACGATTACTCACCATGGCGGAAACGAGCACGACAAACAAGACAACGCCGAGAACGGGAATCGCGCAGATGGCCGTCAGCCCGGTGCGCCGGATGGCTAGGCGGTCTCCAGAGGTCCAGAACCACAAGAGGGGAGACATAGCCAAGAGGAGGAGAATGAGCGCACCGTCGATGACGCGAGACAGACGTAGTTTGATGGCGGCACTCTGAAACTCGCGGTTGTCGACAATACCGATTAGGTAGAATGTTGGTCGTGTTGGCGAACTGGATACGGTCGGGGGTTCGGAATCGTCAGGGGCGTCGATGCCGTGGACGATAAACGGATGGACAAATACCCGCAACTCGATGTTCTCGATGCCGAGGATCTCCACGAAGGAGTAGCCCCTTTTCGATTGGGTCGAAGCCTGCCCATCGCCAGCGCGTGTGTCAGGGCCATTGAGCGACCGGGAATCGAGGCGAAGTAGGTCCGAGATATCGACGTGATTCGAGAACGCAGGCGTCGCCACGCGACTTTCGTCGGCTTCCGTTCTGGAGGTGCGTACTTCATCGGCTTCGAAGAGAATCTGGCCATCAGTATCGGCGATCAGATGACTGTCGAAGAACCGAGACAGATATCCAGTGGCCTGCCTCATCAATTCGTCGAGTTGCGCAGTGCTCCGGATTCCGAAGAGGTCGATGGCCTCGACTATGCCTTCGTAACCAGCGAATGATATCAACGCGTCGTGGAGATCTTCATAGCGGTCCTTAAGAGGGCGACAGTCAATGGTTGTCGCTACCATGGCCCCCCGGGCGGCGCTCAGCCGCGGGGACCGTGCCGATTCCGGGCATTGCTGCGATGACAGCAGGGAACCGAGGCGATCGGTACATGCCCTGGAGTCGGGCATCAGGGTACCGCAGTCTTCGCTCGATGGGTAGAGAGGGGCTCGTGGTAACGGACTGACGTCTACGGCTATGGACTCGACTGGCGAGGAGAACCTTCGATGAGTGTCGACTAGACAATGCAACGCGTCCCAGAGCTTCTTCGTTTCTCCCGTGTTCTTGTTGTGTTGGACGAGAATCTGTGCAGCGCGCCAGTATCGATACTCCAGACGTTGAGCGGGTGTCAACTCGACCGAGCGAAACAGGTCAGGGGGTAGCTGGAGATCATCAGTCCAGGGGACGTTATCACCGTTTATGCGGCATCTACTCCTATGGCCAGTGATACGTTCCGCCACTTCGTCGAGCATCGAGGGGGATAGGCCGAACGCGGAACTGTCGACGACATTGGGCAAGGTTTGCAGAACCTGAACCACCCGTTCCGCCGCTGCGTCGAGGGCGCGAAAGTTGCGGATGGTGGCCTGCTCGATCCTCGACCGCTGGTAGAGGAATAGGTAGACAGCAATCGGAACCACCGTGAGCAGCAAGTAGATCGCTGTCAGTCGAATCCACGCTGGAGTACGGCCTTTTTTCGACGCGCTGTCGGCCGGCTGCGGCTGGTCGAACAAAGAGGCACCTCTAGGTTAGGGTAGCGATGTCGCGAACTTCTTCTTTGCCGTTGAGTTAAAGCATCGAAAGCGCCTTGTGAGTGAGCCCCCTAGTGGTGTGTA
>JAAXHZ010000375.1 GCA_012270625.1 Dehalococcoidia bacterium
AGAGAGCCGCCGGAGAGGTCCGAGAACGCGGGCGTATATCCGAGAACGCTGATCGCGAGCGCGGCCAGGAAGGGCGCGACCACGATGGCGAGCACAGAGATTGTCAGCCCCTCCAGCACGAACACCGTGAGCACTTGGCGCTCGGTCGCCCCTCTGCCCTGGAGCAGGCTGATTTCGTTCTTGCGCTGTTCGGCCACGAGCGAGGACAGGGTCACGACGTAGTACAGCACCACCACGGCGATCAGGATGAGCACCACGAACATCTGGAGCTTGGTGAACAGCAGCCTCTCGTCGTAGTCGGCAAGCGCATCATCGAGATCGGTGACCTGACGGTACGAGAGGAACGCGCGCGACATGCCGTGGTGCATACCAATTATCGAACGCAGCGCGTCCGTGGCGTTGCTCGCGCGAAGCCGCTCATGGTCCACCATGAGCATCCAGCCGTAGGTGCTGTCCATGTCCGTGAACGCGCCGCCCAACCCGCGCAAGATCGTATCCTCAGACACCAGCATCGGAACGGCGACGAAGCTGCCCGAAGAGAACGTGTGGAATATCTCGTCGTTGAGACGCCACAGTGGATGATCGGGGTTGGCCCTGCGATAGATGCCCGAGACCGTCACCGAGGCGAAAGGTGTGACATCCACCCAATGGGGAATCGCCGACAGCCTGGAGCCGACGGTCAGATCAAGCTCCCTCGCCACGTCGTCCGGGATGGCCGCCTCCAGCGAGATCGGGCTGCCGTCGGGAGATACGTCCAGCAGATCGGCGGGCATACGCCCGCCCGGAAGCAGCTCGATGTGCTCCTCGATACCGTCCATGTAGAGGAAGTAGCTGCGCGCGTTGTCCTCGCCGGCGATCTCCTCTTCTCCGGGAGCCGTCATGAAGAAGGTCGCGGACCTGCCGCCTCGTGCAGCTCCGTCGAGCAGCCAACCGAGCATCCGGTCGTACTCGTCCTCCATGAAGCCGCGCACAGCGGCGGACGCCTGCGGGTTGGTCGGCCCCTTGGTCGTCTTGGCGATGATGTCAAGGTCTGCCGGATCGTGTCTGGACAGCGCGGATTCCAGGGCGAGGTCCCGCAACGAGTCGAAGTAGATGACGGTGCCTGCCATGATCGTCGATGCAAGAACGACGCCTATCACGACGGACGACAGCAGTCTCCAGTTAGCCAGACTGCGCCTGGCAACCATCGGCCATGCAGATAGGACTCTGGCTAGGTTCGCGAGGATTCTTCGGACCTCAGGGCTGTGTACAGTGTGTCACGATGGTGTGGACAGTCCACTAGTACATGATCAGGTGGGTAGGAACCAGTCGCTGCGACGTAGGGTCCACCGCTAGGCCCAGACCCTCCAGGGTATAGGCCCCGAGCAGGGAGGGAGCGTCATCTTCTCCAAAGACCACCAGGGTAACTTCGCTGTCGCCGTTGATCGTCACCCAGGCTCTGCCGATGTCCATATCGACTCGCCGACCGTCGGCCAGCAGGAACCTGCGCTTTGCCATCGGCTCAATCCCCAGTTCATGCAGCAGACGGCCGGGCAGCGTAGTGTATGCGGCACTGGTATCCACGGTCGCCTCTATGTCCCTGGACTGTTGGCCGTCCATGTTAGCAATCCGCAGCGGCCAACTGAAAGTTCCCATACTGGAATGCCCTTCTTCGTGCTCTATGTTTGATTTCAATTCTAACCGATTGCTCGTACACTCTTAGAACCGGCTTGCCTGCGGTACTGCACCACTATGGCAGCATCGCTTACGTTTTGGATAGGGCGCATCATCGTCCAGCGAGCCTGCGTCAGATTAGTGGGCGGGGATGCGCCTGCTAATCTGGGACAGGCTCCTCCAGATTTGTCAGAGTATCAGAATTGGCGCTGTTCTAATGCAATAGGAGTTACGCAGCTGGGAGCGGATTTGTAGCTGGGCAAGTCGCCCACTCTACGGTAGAGCTCCACGTTTAGCTGCGTAACTCCCTGTCTGGGTGTGTCCGTCTGCGCGCTTAGGGCTGCGCTTCGACCTCAGTGGAGGTCCGAGTCACCAACCCACCGCGTCTCTCGGTTGTCGCAGCTGCTGGTGCGGGACTGCTCCTTCACACGCTCTGCTCCGCTGCCGAGTATTTTCCCGGTGTCTGTCCATGGCCCCCATGTCTCCGGCTCAGGAGAATCCAACCATCGGGTCTGGGTGTTGCCGAGGTTGCTGGTGCGAGACTGCTCCTTCTTCTTGGTGGGGCCGCACCCTTGGGTACTGCCCGTGTCTGCCCACGTTCCCCAGGTTTCGGTGGGCGGTGGTGTGGGTTGCCTGTTGGGAACTGAGGGAGTGACCGGCCCTGCCTGCGCCGACTCACCAATTCCCCGCACATTCACCGCGCGCACCTCTGCGGTGTAGGCTGTGTCGTTGGTCAGACCTGTTATCACATACGTGACCGTCGCCGACCCGCTGCCAGGGATGATCGTCCAGCTCCCCCACGCATTCGCGCCCGGCTTCAGTCTGTACTCGTATTGGGTGATGGTCGAGTTGTCCGGGTCGTTCCAACTCAGGGTAATCCGGGCGTTCCCATCCGTGGCGGTCAGGTCCGCTGGCGCAGAGGGTGGCACCGACTCTTGATGCCGAGCGATGACTGCACTCACCTCTTTCTTGCTGGCCTTGCCTTCGAATAAGTAGTCACTTATGGCCTTGGCGAGTTCGTCCTTGTCGATCAGACCGTCGTTGTTGGCGTCATACTTGTTCACCGCCTCCTCTGCCGTCGTCTGGATTACTCGGATGGTCACAGTGTCTGTTGAATCCTGTCCCAGACTGTCGGCAACAGTCAGATCGAAGGCCAGTACTGCCGGATTCGACGGAGCGGTGAACGCAGCCGTGGCAGAGGTGCCGTCCTGTGTGGGGCTGTTGAGCGTGACCTTGGGTGTTCCACCTGTCTGCGTCCACACGTAGGTCAGAGTGTCCCCTTCCGGATCACGGCTTCTGGAGCCGTCAAGCGTCACCAGGTCGTCGGTGTCGAACATCCAGTCTGAGCCGGCGTCGGCTATGGGGGCACGGTTGCCAAAGGTGATGTCCAGCTCCCTCTCGGCCACAGACGCGGGAAACGCCCAGCCTATTAGGCCGCTTGCGTCCCGTCCAAATACGATGCACGACATCCGGTACTGGCCGTCCTTGACCTTGTACACACACGCTGATCCCGAGTCGCCGAGCAGAACGGGACGCTGACTGCAATCCAGGATGGTCACGCCGGAGAATATCCTGTCATCTGTGTCTATCTTCCAGTTGACCTCCTTGACGGTAACTGTGCCCTCCCCGCCTCTGCCGCCCATCATGATAAGTGTCATGGGGTTCTCGTCATCTTTCACGGGATCCACCACGCCCTCGATAATCTTCCTTCTGCTGTGGCTGGGATGATCGTGAAGTGTGAACTCAGCGGCCACATTCTCGTCAAGCTCGCACATGGCAACGTCGGCGAAGTTCTCCTGCTGCCCGCCCTGTATCGGAACCCAGGCGGGACTGTCCGCATCCCAAGCGGGAATAGCGCCCACCTTCCTGTCGTCGGTCATTGCCATCTGATACATCTCTTCATTGCCAGAGGGGTTGGTCTGGACACTGCTGGTCATGACGTGCAGGTTGGTCACCAGCATCTTCTTGCCGTCCGAGTTGCGTGTCGCCAGTCCAGTCAGCGTCCCACCTCCGATGTTCTGGATCATCTTCCCCACTTTCTTCGCGCTTATTACCATTATTCCGCTCACTAGCGGCCTGTGATACGCTCTAGTCACTCCCATTGTTTTGCTCCTCCTCGGTGTCTTTGGGTAGAAATTCGGGTGGAACCCACAGTGGTATTATTTCTCCGGTGTTCGGCTCTTCTGTGATCTTCACCGGTATGCCTTCGAGACAGTCCGGTATCCTGTCACTGGGCGGCAGTGTGCTCTGGTCCACCTTCTTGGTGACGAGAACATTGATGCCCCTGTCCTCGGTCCACCCTCCACGACCATCCCTGAGAAATCCTTCGCTGACTGCATATACGTTGGGCTGGCGCCAGAACAGCGGATCGTACTTGAGCCGCACTTCGTGTCTGCGCTCCGCCGTGTTTTCAGTTGTCTCAGCCATGCTTTCCTCCTCCATCAGTGAATTCGTTCCGCAATAGTCCTTTTCATCTAAGGTTTCTGCCGTCTTTGTTTGAGTTTCCTCCTTTGGTGATGAACTCTCTCTGTATTCGCCAGCTTCACCCGCCACCGTCAGCCACACGCTGACGACTTTCATTCCTGTGTCGTAGATGTACTCGTCGTCTCCGCAGGTGGTAGCGAGACACAGGAGGGCAGCCAGGCAGATGAGGAGCGGCAGAAGTCTGAGCGGCACTTTTGGTGTGTGCAAGATTCACCTCCTTTCTGTTGATTGTGTCCCAGGATGTCGTCAGCGCTTACAGACCAGAATAGTACAGATGTTCTTTTCGTGTCAACTCCTGTGACCGCAGGGGAAATTGCATAAGCGTAATTTTCGAGGAGTGAGGAGTGAGAGTCACCCTCACCCCCGTATCAAGTACGGGGCAGGCTCCAGTTCTCTCCCTGGGGAGCTGAGAGGGGTTAGGCATTCGTGCTTTTCACCC
>JAAXHZ010000376.1 GCA_012270625.1 Dehalococcoidia bacterium
CCCGTGCCGACTTCACCGACGTGACCGTCAGTGGAAGCGCGCGATACCGAGCGAATTACACAGCGGCTATTGTAATAACCGATGACAGTGACGCTGAACCGGACGAGACGTTCGACATTACGATCACCAAGACAAACGCAGACCAGATCGCACTGCCCACACTAGCGACTACAAGCGTGACTATCAGCGCCAACGACTCCTCCACCGATCCAACGTTAAGCGCATTGGGTCTGAATCCAGGAACGCTGTCGCCATCTTTCGCCAGTGACATCACTTCGTACACTGCCAGCCTAGAATACGGCAATGAGCAGGTTACCGTGGCCGCCACCAAGAACTCCGACGGTTCTCGGGTCTCGTTCCTTGACGGCAGCGATGTGGAAATCCCCGACGCCGACCCCAATATCGCCGGGCATCAGGTGAATCTGGCCGTGGGGAAAAATGTCATTAAGGTGAAGGTCACTGCCAGCGACGATACCACGGTGAAGACTTACACCATAGCGGTAACACGAGCCAAGCCTGAAGTGCGCATCGACGCAGACACTACGGAGGTTACCGAGGGCAAAAACCTGGTGTTTACGGTGTCGCGAGACGCATCGGTGTCTGACGGCTTGGACGTGAGAGTCAACGTTTACGAGGTCGGCACGTTGATAACCGATATCGAGGAAGGCAACAGAACGGTTGCGATCCCACCTAGTGCCGCGTCAACGACGTTCACAGTGACCACTGACTTGAATGACGATGTCTGGGAAGCTCACTCGACAGTCAGGGCCACCATAACCAGCAATGACGCATACACTGTCAAGCTCGGCCACGGCCAGGCCGAGACGCAAGTGAGAGATGACGACTTTCCTTCGGCTACAGCTATGCTGTCAGTGAACCCCACCAATGTCGCTGAAGGCGAGATAGTAACGGCGACTATCACTGTCACCACGGACGACGACCAGCAGCCCCACGGTGGCGGAGGAACACTCACACTCCGTACAGTCGAAGGCACCGCTCAAGATGCAGACTACGGCAGCTTCAGCCAGACCGCGTTCCCGACTGATGACGCCGATTTCTCTCTCATGGATATCGGTGATGGCGCCACTCGCTACCGGAGCGTTTACACAGCCACGCTTATGATTGCGGACGACAGCCAAAGTGAGTCGGATGAGACCCTTGTGGTCGAGCTGGCCAAAGAGTCAGATGCCACGCTTATTTCCTTAGGCGCTCCTGCGACCACGACTGTAACTATCTCGGCCAACGACGCCTCGAATGATGCCTCGCTGAGCGGACTCAGCCTAAGTGAGGGAACTTTGAGTCCAGACTTTGCGACCAGCACTATGAGCTACACGGTCCGGGTGGCGTATCGAGTCGAGAGCGTTACGATAACGCCTACGACAAGCAGTCGCGGCGCCGATGTCGAGTTCTTCGACAGTAATGGCAATATCCTAGCCGACACTGACGACTCCGAGGGGCATCAGCTAAAATTCGCCGTGGGTGAGAATGTGGTCAAGGTGAAGGTTACTGCCGAAGACGGCTTGACAGTGCAGACCTACACGGTCACCATCACTCGTGCCAAGCCGATGGTCAGCATCAGCGGAGACACAAACCAGGTATCAGAGGGCGCAGAGGCTGTATTCACGGTAAGCAGGGATGCGCCAGTATCGGACTTGCTGGACGTGGTGGTCTATGTGGACGAAACGAACATGTTGGTTTCGGATGCCGACGAGGGCAGCAGGGCGGTCACTATCTCAGCGGGAGCCACGTCAACGTCGCTCGCCATAAGTTCGGACATTGATGATGACGTGTGGGAGGAACACTCCAAGATCACGGCAACGATTACGCCCGACGACGCCTACGCCATAGAGGTCGATCGAGGCAGTGCACAGATACAGATCGAGGACGATGACTTCCCCGCTGCCACTGCCGTCCTAACAGTTTCGCCCGACCCGGTGGCCGAGGGTGAGACAGCGACCGCGACAGTCGCTATCACTACTGTCGCTAACCAGCAGCCCCACGGAGGAGGTGGGACACTCGTCCTCAGCGCAGCCGGCGGCACGGCGCATGCCTCTGACTACGGGAGTTTTAGCCAAGATTCGTTTGAGGTCTCCACGACAGACTTCGGTTCTATAACCGTGAATGGCGCTGCTCGATACAGGGCTAGCTACACGGCCACTATCGTGATTGTCGACGACAGCGACGCGGAGTCGGACGAAACGTTCGAAGTCTCAGTGGTGAAGAGCTCAGACACTTCCCAGATCACCATGGGTACGTCCACGGTAACCGTAACCATCAGCGCCAACGACCATTCGGCCAACGCTACACTGAGCGCGCTGGCGATTAGTGCGGGAACACTCAGTCCCACGTTCGCCAGCAGCACGATAACCTATACGGCCAGCGTGGGGTACGAAGTCGAGAGCGTTGCGGTGACTCCAACCGTAAGCGACAGCAACGCTTCGGTCTCGATAGACACAGTCACAGTTGGTAGCGGATCGGGCCATCCGGTCGATCTGGTTGTCGGTACGAACACCATCGAAGTGGTAGTCACAGCGCAAGACAGCATGACCACCATTGCATACACAGTCACCGTGACCAGGGCTAAGCCTGAGGTTGGCATTTCAGCCCAGTCAGCAGAGGCCGCTGAAGGGGATGTAGTGGTGTTCACGGTGAGACGAAACGCGGCAGTGTCGGACACGCTGGACGTGATGGTAAACGTGACTGAATCCGGCGCGCTGGTGGCGCAGTCAGACGAGAAGGGCAAAACGGTCACCATCGCGTCAGGAGCGACTACAACGCCGGTTTCGGTGTCCACAGGCGTCAATGACGACATATGGGAGGAGCATTCCGCTATCGTTGCGACCATCGCCTCCAACGATGCATATGTGATCGAGGTTGGCGAGAGCTCCGCCGAAGTACAAGTGAATGACGACGATTTTCCCGAGGCAACCGCGGTACTGTCTGCATCACCTAACCCCGTAGCTGAAGGGGAGGTCGTGACGGTCTCAATCTCGGTGGCAGCGAATAGTGCCGACCAGCAGCCACACGGCGGAGGCGGTACTCTCATTCTAAGTACGGATGACGGCACAGCGCAGCCGGAGGACTATGAGAGTCTGAGCCGGACTTCCTTCTCCATCGCCAGCGCCGATTTCTCCCTTGACGCAGGCAGTAACAGGTACAGATCCGAGTACACTGCCACGACAACGATAGCCGACGATAGTGAGGTTGAGATCGGAGAGAGTTTCAGAGTTTCCATGTCCAAATCCGGCGACTCGCCAGCCGGTTTGATACTGGAGGAGCCAACCACTGTAACCGTTGACATCACTGACAGAGACGTTGGTCTAAGAGGCTTGGACCTGAGCGGAGTTACACTGTCCCCTCCGTTCTCAAGTGACATTGTCAGTTACGCTGGCTTCGCGGAGTACCCCATTGTGAAGACAATGGTCGTTGCTGCTGCCGCACACGCCAGCTCCAGCGCACCGGTAATCAAGCTCGATGGCATACCGGACACCGACGGTGCGATTCCACTGGCGGTTGGGGACAACGTGATCACAATTGAAGTGACGTCAGAGGATCCGTCTATCGTCAGGACCTACACAGTCGTCGTCATTCGTGAAAAGCCCAAGGTGAGTGTCGCCGCGAGCATGACGGAGGCTGCTGAGGGAGATGTGCTTGGCTTTACTGTTTTCCGCGCGTCTGCGGCTCCAGAGACGCTGGACGTTGTTGTAAACGTAACTCGGGACAGCGGAGCGGCGCATGACGGCAGCAGCGGTGAGGACAGCCGGTCAGTCATCATTCCTATAGGCGCAACATCCACGACCTTTGCAGTGACAACGGAGTCGGATGACGAAGTTTGGGAAGTTCACTCCAGGGTCGCAGCCACCATTGAAGCAAGCGATTCATACATGATAAAGACGGGTGAGGGCAGTGCAGAGACACTGGTATTGGACAATGACTTCCCCGGCGCCACGGCCGTACTGTCAGTGGATTCCGACAACGTGGTCGAGGGAGAAACCATCAGCGCGGAGGTAGTCATCACCACTGCGCGGGACGAAATACCGCACACAGACAGCGGGCACATGTCCATCAGCACCGCGAACGACACGGCTATTGCCGGGATCGATTACACCGCCCTGACCTACCCGGCGGGAACGGTCAGTTTCGTCGAGAGCGATTTCTCGCTATTCGATGATAACGGCCAGGGGCGCTACCGTGCCTCCAAACAGGTGAGCGTAGCCACCACGATTGACAGCCATCATGAGGGAGCGGAAAAGTTCGTAGTGATCCTCGAGAGGGTTGACACAGGCCCGTCACCTACTGCCAGTCAAATCGCCTTAGACGCGGCGAGCCAGACGATTATCGTGACAATCCGCGACGGCCCGGAGGCCGAGCTGAGCTCACTGGTACTCAGCTCGGGAACATTGACGCCAGCATTTTCCGCCAGCGCGACGAATTATGTAGCCAACGTGGACTACGGTGATGAGTGGATTACAGTGGATGCTACCATGAGCCGGGACTATGCAAAAGTCACCTTTCTTGACGCCAGCGACAACGAAGTCGCCGACGCTGACGATGCCACTCCAGGGCGCCAGGTGGCCCTGGCGGTGGGAGAGAACGTCATCACGATGAAAGTCGCCGCCGAGGACGGCACTGTTCTGCAGACCTACACCATTACGGTGAACCGACCCAAGCCGGAGGTCAGTATCAGCGCGACTACGACGGATGTTGCAGAGGGCGACTACGTGGTGTTCAGCGTGAGCCGAAACGCTGCGGTGTCAGAGGCTCTGCGCATAGGAGTGTCAGTGACCGAGACAGCCGCGATGGTGACGGATGCGTTCGAAGGCGAGGGCGCTAGGTCGGTAACTATTCCCGGTGGCGCTACATCTACGACTCTGACCGTAGTCACGGACGCGAA
>JAAXHZ010000377.1 GCA_012270625.1 Dehalococcoidia bacterium
GCCGAAGCTGAGCTGAGACGACTCCAGGAACAGATGCGTAACCGACAGTAACGCAATAGTGAATCCAGAACACAGACGCTGCGGACAGCGCAGCATCCGCCAAACCTCTCATCCGAATCCGCCAGGGAGAACACACCATGACCACAGAGCGCCGCAGCCAGATAGCCCACCTCGCCCGCCGCGCCGGTTTCGGCGCTACTCCGCAGGAGCTGGACACATACGAGAAGCTCGGATACGAGGAGCTCGTGGATCAGTTCCTCAACCCTGCGGCGCCCGGCAACATCCCCGATGACCTGATATTCCGTCGCCACGTCGATCTTCATGCCATGCAGGGACACAACGCCGCCTACTGGGCATACCGGCTCATCTCGACCCAGTGCCCGCTCGAGGAGAAGATAGCGCTGTTCTGGCACGGCGTTTTCGCCACAGGCGAGAACAAGCTGAACAACCTCGGCTCCCTCACCAACCAGATCGACATGTTCCGCAGACACGGATTGGGGCGATTCGATGATCTCCTGGTCGAGCTGTCCAAGGATCCGGCCATGATTATCTGGCTGGACAACCACACCAACCACAAGGACTCTATCAACGAGAACTACGGACGCGAGATACTCGAGCTGTTCTCGATGGGCGTGGGCAACTACACCGAGGACGACATCAAGGAGTGCGCGCGCGCCTTTACCGGCTGGACGGTGAAGAACGGCGAGTACATGGCCATGATGGCCATGAAGGACTCGATCTGGCCCTACGGTCGCATCTTCTGGCACCACGAGTACCGGGACTACGACCACGATACGGGCGAAAAGGAGTTCCTGGGCCGGAGCGGCCCGTTCGGAGGCGAGGAGGTCGTCGAGATCATCTGTCGCCAGGAGGCCACGGCCCGCTTCGTCGCCAGGCACCTGTACAACTTCTTCGTCGCCGACGAGGTCCCCGTGCCCCAATGGTCGGACACCCCGCCAAGAGACCCGGACGCCATAGACCAGCTTGCCGCCGCCTACTTCGAGTCAGATCACGACATCCGCTCGGCGCTGCGAGCGCTGTTCAACTCCGACTTCTTCAAGGAGGCCCGCTTTACCCGCGTCAAGAGCCCGACGGAAGTGGTCATAGGAACGCTCAGGCGGACTGGCGAGTTCCAGGCGCCCGACGCCGCCAACATCGGCATCTTCAACGTCATGGAAGAGACCGGGTTCATGGGGCAGAAGCTGCTCGATCCGCCCTCAGTAGAGGGCTGGCACACCGGCGAGGAGTGGATCACGAGCGGCTCCCTGGTTGACCGTGTCAACTTCGCAGCACAACGTATGAGCGACGCCTCCAATCCCGGCGTAAGCGACATGGTGGAGCGTGTGAGAGAAAACTCAGACCCAGACGCGCTGGTAGATGCCTGCATAGACGTGATGGGACCCATGGAGGTCGATCCGAATACGCGAGATATGCTCGTCGAGCTCGCTACGGCCGGGAGCCGACAGGGGACCACAGATGAGCTGATCCTCGATCTGTTCAAGCTGATCGCGTCAAGCCGCGAATATCAGCTGTGCTGACGATACTGGTCGGACTGCTTCACACTACGGGTCATATAGCTTACAGGGGTAGGCATTCGTGCTTTTCA
>JAAXHZ010000378.1 GCA_012270625.1 Dehalococcoidia bacterium
CCCAATCGCAGTAAAGTCTGAACCATAGGGGCGGGTCCTGTACCCGCCCCTATTTTCAAGAAGATTACAGAGATAGGAGTGAGGAGTGAGAGTCGCTCCTCGTATCCTCGGGTCAGACAATGCAATTTCTAGAGCACGGAGGATAACGAGACAATGCCACCCTCTGGACAGCAAATGCTCGAGCAGAGCATCTCGACATGCCAGCAGATAGCTGACGGCCTCGGAGATCAGAACACAGACTGGGAGGCCTCGGTAGTCGAGATAGTCGATAAGTTCGGCGAGGTCAGCGGGACGTTCTTCTTCCAGACAATGCCCTCGGTACCGCCGACGCGCACCGCTATGCGCGACGCCGACGCGGCGCTCGACCTCAAGAACGACGGCGACTGGGATGCGTTCGGCTCCGCGCTCACAAAGCTGATCGCGAGCGCCCAGGACGTGATCGAGAAGGCCGGGATGAAGGGGACGACACTGACGTGACCGCCCCGGTACTCATCACCGGCGGCGCGGGCAGCGTCGGGCGACAGCTAGTCGAGATGTTCGCCGAAGCCGGGCGTGCGGTGCGTGTGTTCGACCTTCCGATGATGGACTTCTCAGGACTCGAAGGGCGAGACGGTATAGACATCGTCAAGGGCGACATTACCGACGCCGACGGAGTCCGGTCAGCCATGGACGGCGTGGACGCCGTGCTTCACCTGGCGGCGCTGCTCCCGCCCAACAGCGAGCGAGATCGCGACCTCACGTTCAGGGTCAACGTGGACGGGACCAGGAACATCGTCGCCGCCCTGGAGCAGACCGCGCCGGAGACCAGACTGGTGTTTACGTCGTCGATCAGCACATACGGAGACACCAGCGGAGACGAGCCGCCGGTGCGCGTTGGCCACGCTCAGAGTGCGATAGACGTCTACGCTGACAGCAAGATCGAGGGCGAGAAGCTGATTCTCGAGTCGTCCCTGAGCAACACGGTGTCGCTTAGAATCGCGGGCATTGCGGTTCCAGCGTTTCTGGAGCCGCCTGTTCCCTGGCCGTTCATGGATGACCAGCGTGTCGAGATGGTCCATCGCGATGACGTAGCGGACGCGCTGTTTGCGTCTGCGTCTGCGTCAGAGGCAGGAGGCAGGATATTCAACATCGGAGGCGGCCCGACCTGGCAGCTGTACGGTCGGGACTACGTGAGGGACTTCTTCGAGGTGATGGGAGCGCCAGTCGAGATGGCGACGTACAGGGACACGCCAGGCTGGATGGACTGGTACGATACAGAGGACTCTCAGCGAATTCTCGGCTACCAGAATCGCAGTTACCAGCACTACATCGGAGAGATGAAGGCGATCATTCAAGAGATGATGGAGGGGTAGGATTCACGGTGCCGAGCGCCTTACAGCAGCTTCGCACAGTCTTTTCCCCTGGAGACGTCTCCATTTGGCCACAGAACCTATCGGAGAATTAGCCGATGGCAACCCAGACAGAAGTCCAGATAGTAGATAAGCAGACCGCCGAGAGAAAGATGGATGCGCTGCGGGGGATCCTGCGCGAGATGGGCACTGTCATCGTGGCATACTCCGGCGGGGTGGACAGCGCGTTCCTGGCTGCGGCGGCGAATAACGTGCTCGGACACAAGGCGCTGGCCGTGACTGCCAAGTCTCCGAGTCTCGCGCCATCGGAGCTTCGCGAGGCGGTCGAACTCGCCGAACGGCTCGGGCTGAACCACCGGGTTATCGAGACACACGAGGTCAAGAGGGAAGACTACGCGGCAAACAACCCAAACCGCTGCTTCTTCTGCAAGGATGAGCTGTACACCTACCTGTCAGCTTACGCTAAAGAAGAGGGTTACGAACACATCACCAACGGCACCAACACGGACGACTTGGGTGACTTCAGACCTGGCCTCAACGCCGCCAAGCAGTATGGCGTTCGCAGTCCCATGGTCGAGGCCGAGTTATCAAAGGCTGAGATCAGAACGCTATCGCGAGGTATGGACCTGCCAACGTGGGACAAACCGGCGCAGGCGTGTCTGTCATCTCGGATACCATATGGCACTCCTGTAACGGTGGAGGCGCTGACGCGGATCGCGCAGGCTGAGGAGTTTCTGCATGACCTCGGCATTCGGCAGCTTCGGGTGCGACACCACGATACTATCGCGCGGGTCGAGGTCGAGCCGGCAGACTTCGTGACTCTGACCGAGGAGCCGACCCGGAAGAATGTGACGGAGTTCTTCCGGTCGATCGGGTACTCTTATGTGACGCTGGACCTGGAGGGGTTCAGGTCGGGGAGTCTCAACGAAGTGCTTGCGGGGCTGCGGAGCAAGAGACAAGTAGATGGTAGTGCCGAATGACACCGGAGATGATCGCCATCGTCAGCGTCGGAGTCGCCCTTGCGGGTCTGATACTTACGCTTTTCATCCGGACTGAGCGCCGGTTCGAGCAGATGGAGGCTCGCATCGACAGCCGGTTCGAGCAAATGGAGACCCGCATCGATAGACGATTCGAGCAAATGGAG
>JAAXHZ010000379.1 GCA_012270625.1 Dehalococcoidia bacterium
GTGGAGAGGAGTGAGGAGTGAGAGCCTCCCCCAGCCACACTATTGACCACGCATCGGGGACTTATGCAATTTTCTTCTGGGGCATGGTCTTCACTGTTCTGCTGCGTTACGCTTGGTTGTGTTATCAATCTGGACGGCTCCTGAAGTCTTTATACCCTTCCAGGATAAGTCCTTGACTGGTGGCCTCCGACCCTAAACCGATAGAGGTTGCGAGGCGTACATCGGAAGGGAATGCGCAACAAGCGTCTGAGGGAGAAGGTGACAGCCCCGCTTACCAGTTTAGGACTGTCTCCCCGTTTTCAGCAGCATTGTCAGTAGGGAGCGCGGCAAAATAGGCGAGCACGCAAACAGCTGCTACGAAGATGGCGTCCTAGTCTGCCTGGCGCGGAGTGGCGACCTGTGTGCATTCAACCGGATCGTTTCGCGATACCAGAGCCAGGTCGTAAACCTCGCGGCGCGTATGCTGGGCAATCGCGCACAGGCTGAAGACGTTGCGCAGGAGACCTTCATCTCGGCATACCGTTCGCTTGGACGGTTCCGGGGTGGCAACTTGAGATCCTGGCTGATGCGCATCGCGGCGAATGGCAGCCGAGACGCGCTGCGCAGACGGCGACGGCGATCGGAAAGCTCGCTGGAGGAATCTCTGGAGAGTCCGTCCTTCCAGCCGGTCTCGGATGATGTTTCACCCGATGAAGCGGCCCAGCGAAGCGAGCTCAACGCCGAAATCCAGAGCGCAATTCTCACTCTTTCGTTCGACCAAAGAACGGCTTTGGTCCTGGTGGATGTACAGGGACTGAGCTACGTCGAAGCCGCAGAAGCCATGGAAGTGTCGGTAGGGACTGTCAAGTCGCGGCTAAGTCGCGCTAGGTCGCGTGTAAGGGATGCGTTGATGAAGCGTCGGGAACTCATTGGCGACTGGATTCGTCTTGAGGACTAGGGGGACTCGTTCAATTTGACAGGATTTTTCGACAGATTCAGGCACGGTACGCTGCGAGAGCTGCTGTCGTCGTACATCGACGGGGAGGTTAGTGACTCCGAGCGCAGTCGCGTCGAGAGTCATCTCTCACGTTGCGAAGAGTGTCGTCAGGAGCTCGAGTCGCTCAGGCTGACCGTCGCGGCCCTGAGACAGCTGCCCGAGGTCCAGACCACCCGTTCGTTCGCAATTTCCGCGCCGCCCGAACCGGTGGGGGTCGGCTTCAGATGGGCTCTGGGCGTTCGGATGGCAGCATCGGCTGTCGCGGTGGCGCTGATCGGGCTTATCGTGGCAGACGTGACTGGTCTGCTGGTGCAGTCGGGCGTCCCGGAATCATACAGCGACCAGCCTGCTGCTCCGGCGCCAGCCCAGCCAGCTCCGGCTCCGGCAATGGCTGCTCCATCTCTAGCCCCGGCACCAACGAAGGCGCCGGCCCAGCCTCTGCCTCCAGCTGTCCCCGCAGCCGCAGCACCCGCTGCCACAGCTGCTCCGGCAGAGGCGCAGGCAATGTCCGCTGCCCCGGCGCCAACGACAGCCCCCGCTCGACCAGCAGTGACAGCAGTGCCCACACCTGTCCCGATGCCCGCACCTGCTCCAGCGCCGGCAGCAGCTGACCAACCAGAAGCTGTCTTGAAATCATCGGAGGAGGGTGAGATACAATCGGACGCCATCGAAGCTCCGGTCCTGGCTACGGCATCGCCGGAGCGCGCACCGTCAAGGGATCTGGCCGCGTCTGCCGCGTCGTCTCAGACATCTACGACCTCGCCCACTTCGACTGCCACTCATGTCCCCACTTCCACACCGACTGCCACGCCTACGCCTTTACCTACCAAGACTCCCACGCCTACCGCTACGTCCACGCCTACACCCAGACCTACTGATACGCCAACGCCTATGCCCACCAAGACGCCAACGCCAACTTCTACGCCTGCCCCGACGGTGACGTCAACGCCTACGCCCAGACCTGCTGATACACCAACGCCTGTGCCAAGTCCGACACCCACGTCCATCACAGCTGATCCAAGCTCAGCTGAGGAGAGAGACGCGAGACAGAGGCCCGCCCTGCCACTCCTTCAGCTGGAGATAGCGATTGGCATTCTGCTGATCGCTCTGATCGGCGTTACTTTCTGGATGTCTCGCAGGAAAGAGTAAAGGCTGCGCGAGTTGGCACCGTACATAGACGAAGCGGCTTAGGTCACCCTCACCCCCGTATCAAGTAAGGGGCAGGCTCCAGCCCTCTCCCTGAGGGAGTTTACAGGAGTAGGTATTTGTAGTTTTCACCCTCACCCCAACCCTCTCC
>JAAXHZ010000380.1 GCA_012270625.1 Dehalococcoidia bacterium
CCCTAAAAGGTGCCTCCGGCTTGGCGGCCTCGTCGATCATCTTGCGGAACTCCGGGCGGTCGGCGACGCGTCCGCTCTCGGCCTCGTCGATGTACTCGCGCACCACCATGTAGTCGTTCTTCTGCGCGTAGTCCCTGAGCGCCCTGAGCTGGGCGGGGACGGACAGGTCCACGTCCTGCCGGTCGCTGGACACCCTGGCGTATAGCGCCGCCGGCGTGTGGGGCTGTAGGTGCTTTTTCTTCATGCTGTCCTCCACTTGGGTTGGTAGTGTCTTCGGTTCATCATTAGTCTGTGTAGCCCCAACGGTAAGTAAACCAGCTACACTTCCGCAGACTCTTCGTATTCCGCTAGGATTGAGTCGCTCATATGGGACAGGTGTTGCGTCTCCGCCAGCGAGTCAATCGACTCGTACGAGAGGAACGAACACTGCTCGTACAAAGGCCCTCTATCCAACAGAGAGAACACAGGTCTTCTGATCTCTCGCAGGACCCTTTCCCTCTTGTCCGGCGGGGCCACGATGTGCAGGCGAATATCCATGTTGGGCTGGAGGGCTAAGAGGTCCGCCATGCGCAACAACCCCGAATAGATGGCGGTCGTGTGCTCAACCTCAAAGGCCCTTGCCATGGACCGGCCTTTCAGCCATAGCACGTCAATCTGTTCCACGGTTCGAAGAGTGGCGTCGTCATAGTTCAGGGGCAGTACGTCTAGGAACCTCTCATGCATCGTGGGCGGGATGATCTCGAGGACCCGCGTCTTGTCGTTCCTGGGCACCCAAATGTGAAATCCCATCTCAGCCCCGATCTGCGCTACTTTCGCCTGATACCGAATCGACTCCCGGCTGTCCGAAGTCTGCACAGGCTCTGCCGCCTCGGAGTCGTGGGTGGTCTCATCATCTTCATGGTCCGGGACCGGGATCTCGACCTCCACCTCTCTATCCAGCGTGCGGACCTTTCTCCTCGACACCAATTGACGTTTGTCCCTGTCGGTGAACGGGTGGCTTACCGGGTCCGACTGCTGTCTCTTTAGCAATTCGACCAAGTAGCTCCCATCCTCTTCTTCCAACAAATTCAGGGAGCCTCGAAAAAACCCCGTCCAGTAAGGATGTCCTCTTTCGTATCGGTTCGTGATAGTCAGCGCATTCCAGACCTTCTCATCTCGAATGGGTATGGCCGATTCAGGCTCCAGAATGACGATTGGTTTGACCTTGAAACGAACGGGGAAATCATTGAGTTCGTCACGAATGTGGCTGGTGTCGTAATAGGCTTCGGACTCAGCCTCCAGCACTCCGCACCACCACGACAGGCGCGTCAGGTAGCAGAGAAAGATGTCGCCTTGGCGGACTCGCTCGCCAGCCAAACGCCGATGTCGTTCCCGAAAGCCGGTGACGGTCGCACCAGCCTCACGGAAGGCGAGCCAGGTTTCCGGCGTGAACAGGTCTAGCAGATAGGCCATTTGCACTCCCAATCTCCTCGTGAATCTTCCTCTTCGCACATGCCCCGGCCTACGGCAGGTGAATCCACCTCTTTGACCCAACTGCGCTGGTCAAGGCGTCGCTCGCAGTGGACGGGGCAATCAGGTAAACACGCGCACCCCTCCGCTGGAGTTCTTGCACGGTGTCGGCATGGTCCCCATCCTTCGTAATGAGGAATACGACGGTGCTCCTGGGAGACTGACCCGCGTCGCTCATCGCCTGATCGTAAATCTCCTCGTCCCAGTCACCATGGTCCTCCCACACTCGCCATCCCTTCTTCTCTAGCTGGTTTGTAGCGAGTTGATGAATGGGATTAGAGAATGCCTTGAACAGCTTCCTGCTGGCCTGGGGAACGCGGCGGCGCACCTCTGCCTTGATGAGGGTGTCCCAGTCAGCGACGTTCAAGTGAGACGGCGCCAGATTCTGGATATCCCAGTACACAAGAGCAGTATCCCTCACCTGCACCGGCTTCTTGACGGCCTCTTCCACGAAAAAGTTCGGCATGATTCCCTCCTCCGCGCCGACAGAGTGAATGGCAGCGAGAGAATTGGCGTCCGGTGTCGTCGCGCCCGTCTCCCACCGAGAGAGTGAGTTCTGAGCGATGCCTAACCGATCGGCCATTTGACCTTGAGAGAGGCCCAGACGTTTCCGGAGGGCCACTATGCTCCCAGGACTGAACTTATAGCCTTGAGCCTTCGCCGGAACCATGGGAACATGGTATGACATATCAGTAGTTGTGTCAACAGATATGATGAAATCGGCCTAGTACTAGCGGCGGGTTCGCCTCTCAATGTTCTTCGTGTATCGGCATGACGGCGTGGAACTGTACTCGGTGCAGCCCCAGAAGGAACCGAACCCGCCTTTGATCATCCGAAGGACGCCCAGACCGCACCTGGGACAGACGGTGGGAGGACGACGACAAGCCTGATTCGTACACGAGGCCACACGCTCGCCGACCAGTGCGTAGCCCGCATTGCAGCTCGGGCAGCGGGGCGCGCGGTGATCGCAGCTTGAATGCGAGCAGTTCAGATACCTTGGGTTCTGTGACGGCCGTAGGCGACCTCTGCGGCAACGCGGGCACTCAGGTGCCAGTTCGCCGATCCGACGCAACTCGCCGGACTCTCTCAGCAACTCCGTCACAAAGGTCGATGGCTGCACGGGGTCCGTCACCAGGTACGCGCCGTTTCGTGCGCGGGTGATCGCAACGTAGAAAAGACGCCTCTCCTCCGCAAACGGGAGCGCTCCCCCGGAATCCGGGGGCAGCACAAGCTCCAGCAGCGGATCGTCCTCGACCTTGGAAGGGAACCCCCAACGGCCGTCGTTGAGGTTGAGCACGATCACATAGTCAGCCTCGCGGCCCTTCGCTCCGTGAACGGTGCTTATCTCCGTTCTTAGCGGCCCTCTCCTTGGAGGCATGGGAAGCTCGCCTCGGCGTTGGCGGTAGCGGCCCAGCGTGAGGACTGTGCGCTGCTGGCCTTGCGCCCTGGCCTCGATGTCTTGCAACGCTCTCGCCATCCCTCCCGCGGGACTGGAGTCGGCGACGATGGCGACGCCCTCATCTTCGGCTTCGTTCGCGGGAAGCAGCGCCCTCTGGGTCTGCTCAGGGTTCCGCTTCACGAACGCAGTCGAAGGGCCGAGTATGCCATCGGCGAATCGGAAGGTCTGGCTCAGCGTCCGCTCCTCTACATGGCCAAGCAGGTCGCCGCAATCGCGCAGGAGACCGACGTCGCTTCCCGCAAACCTGTAAATCGACTGCCAGTCGTCGCCTACGAGGAAGTAAGCCACGTCTTGCTCCCGTAGCTCGTGGAGCAGAGCCATCCGCCCGGCGGATATGTCCTGGAACTCATCCACCAGAACGTAACGATACTGAGGCTTCCATCGGCCCTCCCGAATGTGGTCTGAGGCAAGGTTAATGAGGTCGTGGAAGTCCAGCTCCCCTTGGTCCGCAAGCAGCTTCTGGTAGCGGGCGCGCACCTGCTCGAAAACGTCAAGGAAGCTCTCGTTGCGCCGACGGTCTCCCGTCTGTCGGGCGCGAGATTCGAGCTCGTCGGATGACAATCTGCCGCTCTTGGCGTGGTTCAGGAAAGTCGACAACAGTCCCGCCAACCACGAGGTCTGTTCTTGA
>JAAXHZ010000381.1 GCA_012270625.1 Dehalococcoidia bacterium
TAATCTAAATGTCAACACTGCCTAGCTACCGCGCGCATTCTGAGCACTGCCGCATCCGAGCGCAGGGTGGAGCGGTCGATGACGTAGAGGGACTTTCGGTGCGTGACGCTATATCGAAGCCGGTGCTGTCGGTGAACTGGCAGGACCGTAAGCGCAACCAAGGGGCGTTGTCCATTGGCGAAGGAATGTTGCCCTATCCGAAACTGCGAGTCATCTCCGTCACTCCGGCTGCGGAGATCCATGACGGCGATGCCATTCTGCTTGACAGGCATGAAATCTGCAATGGCAACGATGTGGAAATTGTCAGCCTTGGCATTCAGAGCGAGCGACCTGCCGACCCGGGAGCAGACGACTACTTCGACGGCGCGGCCGGACAGAGAATCGCGGGTGAATTGAGGACCTGCCCGTTGGTGGCCTTGCACAACGTGCGGGTGATCCTGGAGGAGATGGCTGTCTTCGCGCAGGGGAATGCGGACTTCGAAATCAGAGTCAGGCCGGTCGTGAGCACGTTAATGTCGCAGGACATCGTGAACTCCGCGAAGCTCGTCGTTCTGGATAGGAATGGTGTTAAAGGGCCGGAGTTTCGGGTGCCCAAGCCCGGCGATTCCGACTTTGACCCGCTGACACCGGACACCGTGAAATTCAATCTGGCGCCGCCGGTATTGGAAGACAAGCGCAACAGCACGGACCCGGACAGCGCGATCATCCAACTGCGTCTTGACCTCACTCATCAAGTCACGGTGAAGAGGCCAGTGTATCAGCCCGTGGAACATTACGACCGACGTGTGGAAAAGCATATCAGCAGCTGTTCATGTTCCTGCAGCAGAAGCGGGGGCTGTCCCGGGGGCTGCATCTGCAGCAGGAACTCCAGCATCTCCTACGCGAACTATGAATACTGGCCCGAACACGACCGGGTTGAGAGCGATGCTCGACAGTATCTTCCGGACTCTGAGGAAGCCAATGTCGTGCTGGTATTCGAGCAGCAATTTCTCTTCGAGAAGATGCTCGTGACTTTCGACCGGCCTTACGAGGAGCTTGAGTACGTTGATCCGACCCCGGAGCCAGGGGAGGCGCGCGAGTCAGACTACTACGAAGATGGGAGAGTAATCGGACTGTGGGACGGCGAACCTCTCTACTGCGACTCCGGCATAGCCCAGGATGACGAGGGACGTTGGACAGGATGGTTGTGGGTAGCTCCTGGCATCAACAGCAAGGGTGAAGCGTATGGGGGCTGTCGGCGGGCGTTTGCGTGCAAGCTGAATATTCCGGAACAGGAGGAGCCGTTCGGGCCGGACGGTACGCCTACGGAGGATGACTATGAGTGCGTCAACAGGTAGGCCTTCTATGAGCTTCAGAGTCGCGGGTATCTTC
>JAAXHZ010000382.1 GCA_012270625.1 Dehalococcoidia bacterium
CTGGATCAGGTGGTGGGTACTGCCGGTCTCGTGCAGGTGGTCGAAGCTGGTCATCTCGTCGGTCTCGCGTTGAGGAGGGTCAGGCAGCCGAAATCGGCTCTGGGACCTGGTTGGCTTGATTGTGGTCATATCGCACCTCTCTGGGATGGAGAGTCAGTGGAGGGGGCAGATGAAGAACGCGGTCTTCTCGTACCAGTTGTAGTCGCCGGACTCGTCTGACACGACGTTGCCCTGTTGAGTAGGGACTGCGAACCCCGAAGGGGACAGCTGCGAGGAGTATGTCGAGCTGCTCGCGACCGCGTTTGCGGAGACGGCATACGCGCTGGTGAACAGCAGCATGGCGACGATTATCGCCAGAGCAATTGGGAATACTATCGGTATGTCTCGCATGACGCGGCCCTCCTCGTCAGCTAGATTGGAATCAGGTGCGAGTCAGACTCAGGTACTCTTCAAGGTGCTTTCTCAGTAGTACACGGCCTCGATGGAGGCGCGACTTGAAGGATGCGATCGTGATTTCCAGTACATCGGCGGCTTCGGCGTTGGACAGTCCCTCGACGTCCCTCAGAACAACGGCGGCCCTGAAGTCGTCGGGCAGCATCTCGATACCCTCGCGCAGCCTGTCGCCGAGCTCGGAGTTGGAGGCGAACCTGTCAGGCGTGTCTGACCAGTCCGGTATCTCGATGTCATCTAGGCCGGTGCGTGTCAGGGTTCGCTCCTTCTTCTCTTTCCGCAGCCGCATCAGCGCGGCGTTGACCGTGATCCTGTAGAGCCAGGTGGTGATCTTGGAATCTCCTCTGAACCGGCCATAAGCCCGGTATGCTGAAAGAAGGGCATCCTGGGCGACCTCTTCGGCGTCCTCGGGCCTGCCCATCATCTTGAGAGCGACGTTATAGACCAGGTCGGAGTGCTGTTCGACGACCTGCTCGAAATCAGCGACCATTGTGAGGTTCTGAGAACGCTGTGCGGACTGTTCTGCCACGGCCTTCCTGGGAGAAGCTCAGACGCTTTCAGCCATGATTTGTACCGGTAGAATGTCCGAGAGAAGCGCAAAACACCTTCTCCCTTGGGGGAGAAGGGACGCAGTGACTAACCTGAATGGAGTTTTGCACTTCTCTCAATGTCCCAAATGGGACTGACGGGATGCAACGTGCATCTTTTTGAGCCGGATTGCATCTAATTGTATCCGATAGTGTAGTTAGTGGTAAGTGTCGGCGACTGGCTCGGCCCCGGACGTTCTGTTGACGCTATGGCGAGCTTGGACTAGAGTTTAGACGCTCTCTTGCAGCGGTGACTGACAGGATGATTTCACGACTGGTCAGATTGTTCAGCAGGCGCGATCTCGACTGTGGCGAGGTTCGAGCGGCGTCTTCGGGCTTCATCGATGGCGATCTCAGCGCCTCTGAGTCGTCCAGGATCAGGTCGCACCTGGAACGGTGCGGTCCGTGCGCGGCGTTCGTCAGAACGCTGAGGGCCACGATCGATATGCTGGGTTCGACCGCCGCGTCCGCAGCGCCGTCCGGATTCAGGGAGCGAGTTTACGAGCGCATTCAGGGTGGTTAGTTGTTGGAGCCCATCCACAAGTCGCATGTGCAGTTCTTCGACGAGCGCCCGCCGCAGCTGATCTGCAACAGGGCGAACGGTCAAAGTGGGCTGCCAACGGGGTGAGCAGCCATCCCAGCATCCAATGCGTAGAGGCAGGACTGTCATGAAGATTGCTGTCTGCATAAAACAGGTGCCTGTCGTCTCGATGCTCAAGTTCGACAACGAGACACGCCGTGTAGTGCGCGAAGGTGTGCCGAACGAGGTCAATCCTTACGACGTGCTGTCGCTGTCGCTCGCCACGCGACTTCGTCAGGAGCACGGAGCCGAAGTCGTCGCGCTCACCATGGGGCCGCCGCAGGCGTCTGAGGCGCTCGTACAGGCGCTCGCGATGGGCGCTGACCGAGCAGTCCACCTCAACGATCGCGCCTTCGCGGGGTCGGATACGCTCGCCACCTCCCGCGCTCTCGCGCTGGCCCTCGAACGAGAGAAGCCCGACCTCATCATCTGTGGGCGCAACAGCACGGACGCGGAGACCGGACAGGTCGGCCCGGAGGTCGCCGAGATGCTCGGACTGCCACAGATCACGGCCGTGTCGAAGCTCGACGTGGACCTCGAAGCAAGCGCGATAGCCGTGACACGGCTGACTGACGAGGGATACCAGGTGTTGGAGTGTCCGCTTCCGGTCCTGGTGACCATAACCGACGGCGCGGCAGAGGAGGTCTATCCGAGGCGTGAGCAGATGGAGGCAGCGGCATCCAGGCCGATTCAGCAGCTGTCCGCCGCCGATTTGACCGACGATCCGTCAGCGTTCGGGCTGGACGGTTCTCCTACGTGGGTCGATGAGATCTTCTCGCTGGAGTCTGCCAGACTCGGCACGATGGTCCGCGATGTGCCGCCCCGGGAGGCTGTAGCCCAGCTCATGGAGTTCCTGGAGGAGCGTGGGGTGTTCGACAGCAAGTCGGCGTCCCGCGCCGTCGGAGCCGACAGGGGAGCGCGGCTGGAGCGCGGACCACAGGGCGCGATCTGGGTGGTGGCAGAGATCATCGGCGGAACGGTACGGCCTGTGACGCTGGAGCTTCTCGGACGCGCGAGCGAGCTTGCCTCTCAGATAGGCACCAACGTCGAGGCCGTGCTCATAGGAGACGACGACGAGAGACGTATCCGGGAGCTGACAGCTTACGGCGCGGACACGGTGCACGTCGCGGGCGGCGCTGAGATCACCGAGTACGACACCGAGACTCACACTGCCGCGCTTACGGCGGCCATCAAGGCGCACTCACCCTTCGCGGTGCTGATACCGTCCACGGCCAACGGGCGTGACCTAGCGGCGCGTGTGGCGGGAAGGCTGGAGCTTGGACTCACAGGCGACTGTGTGGGCCTCGACATAGACGCCGACGGGCGCCTTTCGCAGCTCAAGCCGGCGTTCGGGGGAAGCATAGTCGCGCCAATCCTGTCGCGCACGCTCCCCAACATGGCGACCGTGCGGCCCGGCATCCTGACAGCGTGCGAGCCGGACGAATCGATCGAGCCGGTGGTCAATCGCATCGAAGTCGGGGCCATGACATCATCCGGAATCAGAGTGCTGCGAAGCGTGTCGGACGAATCGGCAGAGGGCGCTGAGCTGGAACATGCCGCGCGGGTAGTATCGGTCGGGAAGGGCGTAGGCGGGCCTGAGAACCTCGGCCCGATACGCGAGCTGGCAGCGGCGCTGGGCGCTTCTATCGGTACGACGCGCGACGTGGCCGACCTCGGATGGCTGCCCCGCCAGTACCAGATAGGGCTGTCCGGCAAGGCGGTCGCGCCAGACCTGTACGTGGCGATCGCGCTGCGCGGGCCATTCAATCATACGGTCGGCATCCAGCGATCAGGAACTATCGTCGCGATCAACAACAGCGCCCGCTCTCAGATATTCCGCGCGTCCGATTTCGGAATACTCGGCGACTGGATGGAGATAGTGCCAGAGCTCACCGGCGCGGTCATGCGACGTCTGGGTGTGTGATAAAATCAGTCCGCAGGATAGTCTCATCCATATCCGATAGCTGGAGGTTTTCGTATGGCAGAAGAAGTATCAATCACGCCCAGGGCGAACGGACCGCTCATGATTCAGGGGAACTTCAAGATAGTGGACGCCCAGGGCAACGAGTACTCCGTCGAGGGAGACGTGGTGACCCTCTGCCGCTGCGGTCACAGCGACAACAAGCCCTATTGCGACGGCTCGCATCGCCCGGCAGGCTTCGAGGCCGACAGCCAGGCGCGGTAGAGTACAGGTCTCCACACACTCAAGAGGCCCCAGAGCGATCCGGGGCCTCTTTTTCATGGTGCCGCGAAGCGCCGTCGGCCATCTAGCCGAACTCTTCTACACCCACCACGGTCACGTTCCCTATGAGCAACATTATAAAGACGTAAACCGCGACAAGAGCGAGCAGTGTACCGAACGAAGTCGCCAGGATACCCAGCGCTCCGCCGACGGTGGCCACGCTCTCAGACATCCGATTCCTTATCAGCAGCACCCCAGCAACTATGAAGCCGATGGCGGGAACTCCCAAGGTAAGCAGCAAAATCAACGTCACGAACATAATAGGGACCTCCACAGATTTCTTGGTTCTACGTCGTTAGCTTTCCGTATCTGAAGCGGCGCGTACAGCAATTATTTTTTAGACGCTCGAGCTAACCGCATCCTCGCAACATAGCTGAGTGCTGCGCTAAAACCAGTAACCAACAGTACCAGTAGGGAGATCAGGAACACGCCGAACATCAGTGCAGTCGCTGCAGGATAGGCGAGGCTGGCCATCGCCACCACCATACTGAGCACTGTTGAGACGGTCGCCGCCCGACCACCCACTGCCGTGTTCCTCAGGTTGCTTAGCGCGACTACCCAGGATAGCAGGCACATGAATGCAGTTAGCCCGAGACCAGTCAGTATCAGGAGTCCTAGCCCTGCTTGATACACGGATCCAGATCCGAACGTGTCCGACTGCCATAGCGCAAGGGACATGCCCCCGGATAACATGGTGAACGCTGCGATGGCGATTGAGCCAATGTACAGATAGCGTAACTCGGACCTACTCATCTGTCCGTACTCCCTTCATTACTCAGAAAGAACATGCTCTTTGCTTCATTATAAATAAGCGCACTTCACAACCAGATCAGTTTTGACCGCCTCTGCACCTCCAGATGGCACCCGGCACGGGATAAGTGTTCAGTGGGCTTGTGTAGTCGCAACTAAAAGTTCCCTGCCAGTACACAGTGCCACTTCTGAACTTAGACCATTGAGTATGGCGGCATGATCCAGTGGCGCCGCCAGGAGTCCAATTGCACCGTGGATTGTGGAATTCTCCGGTAGTCTTGGCGTAGACACTCGTCGCACCTGGGGAAGAACGACTGCCTTCGCAAGAATCCTCTTCCCATCCAGAGAGTCCGAAGTATTCGCATTCGTGTTCGATGTTATGAGCATTGCCTATGACAGAGCCACTACCGCTGACCCAATAGGAAATCTCGGACCTCGTGCCAGCTAAGACTATTCCAATAAGGTCAATGAAAGCTGACTCGGCCCAGCCGGCGATCACGTAGTCGTCATCGTCATCGTTGACAGTACGTTCGGTTACTGCTTGAAACTGTTGTATGCTCGTTACTTTGAGAGCACACTCTTCGGTCAGCGTCACTTCAACTATGCCTTGAGTGAAACCCTTGGTGAGATCGCCAGACAGTTGAAAGTCCGGTACATTGCAACGGGTGTCGGAATCCGGTAAACCCCCTCCAGAACCTGCTCTCTGTTGAGGGGCAGTTACCATTTCACCTTGGGCTATAATCGTCCCATGCTCTAACTCGGTTGTTTGATCTCCTACCCGTGCTTGCACTTCTATATTCTCTGGACCGTTTCCATAAGCCGTCTTGGTTGCCACCACAAAAGCCAGTGCGAGTGCGACAACGACTAGGTAAGGCACTCCGTGCTGTCTGAAAATCCTTCCAGTCATGTCACACCACCCTCAGTGTTTGGATGTTTACGGCATTGAATCGTTAGACGTCCAGTGCCTTTCCGATACCTAAACCATACCTTTCGTTGGAGACTCCACATATCACCCGCAAGACCTATTTTTGCAGCCGGATATAGGTAGGAAGAACTATGACAGATGTTCTTACCGCGCAAATGATGTACCATCAATTCTGAAACCGTGAGGCACTGCTGAACACGGAGAGAGGCCGCAATTGGAGCGCATCAAATTGATGATAGTTGACGACTATGAGCCGATTCGGATGGGGCTGAGATCGATCTTCGAGCTTGCGGATGATATCGAGGTGGTTGGAGACTACGGCGATGGTGAGTCAGCCGTCAGGGACGCTGAAAGAACTCTGCCTGACGTGGTCCTGATGGATGTACGTATGCCCGGCATGGACGGAGTGGAGGCATGTCGTCTGATGCGAGACACGGTTCCGGGCGTGAACGTGGTGATGCTGACATCGTATGACGATGAGCAGGCTGCGACGGCTTCCATAATCGCGGGCGCTCGCGGCTTCCTGCTCAAGGACGGCGGCCATGACGAGCTGCTCCATGCGGTGCGGGCTGCCATCAAAGGGGAGACGCTGATCGATCCCGCGCTTGCTGGGCGCGTTGTGGACAGCTTGAAAGCGCTGGCCACAGGAGAGCAGTCTCCCAGGAAAGCTGGTCTGCCCAGCGGCAGGGAATCCCGGTCGGAGCTGGCACTGTCGAACAGGGAACGGGAAGTGCTGGCTATGCTCGTCGAACTGCGTACCAACAGACAGATTGCCGAGAGTCTCTACATAAGTGAAAACACCGTCAAGAACCACGTCAGTCACATTCTGCGAAAGCTGGGCCTTGACAATCGTCACCAGGCTGCGGCCTTAGCGGCCCGGCGTCGCTGATAAACTGTCTCCCCCACTGTATAATGTGCCTCATCGCCAACGATGGAGGCTGAAATGGCTGACGGTACAGCGACTCTCAACGGTGTAAAGATGATGCTCGGCGTGGATGTCCCCATGCGGGATGGAGTCAAGCTCTCCACAGACATCTACCTGCCGGACGTTGACGGGCCAACGCCCGCGATCCTGATCAGGACTCCGTACAACAACAACGACGAGGGCATGGTGAAGGACTGCATGTACTTCGCCACTCGCGGGTACGCCGCCATCTGCCAGGACGTGCGCGGCCGCTGGGACTCGGCGGGCGAGTGGTATCCATTCAGACACGAGGCCGAGGACGGGTACGACACCCAGGAGTGGATCGGCTCGCAGCCGTGGTGCGACGGCAGCGTCGGCACCGCGGGCGGCTCATACGTAGCGATGGTGCAGTGGCAGGCCGCGCCGCTGCGCAGCAAGTACCTCAAGGCTATGGTGCCCAGGGTCGGCTACTCGAACTTCTATCACAACTGGTCGTACACCGGAGGCGCGTTCCAGCTCGCGTTCAACTTGCGCTGGATCGGGATCCAGATGCACACGCGCACCAACCAGGTGCAGTTCCTGTGGCTCCCTGAGG
>JAAXHZ010000383.1 GCA_012270625.1 Dehalococcoidia bacterium
GCTCAGCGTCAGAAGGAGACGTGCGAGTGGGAGACTCTGAAGCGTAGCCGTTTGGGGTTACCCTCTAGCGTCGAGCCCGTTCCCTGCGGTCTTCGGGAATGCGGGCCGCGCGTCCGGACCTGCCGCGCAGGTAGTAGAGCCGCGCCCTTCGCACACGTCCACGCCGGACCAGCTTCACGTACTCCACGTTCGGCGAATGCAGCATAAAGGTCCGCTCCACACCGATCTCATAGCTGACGCGGCGCACGGTGAAAGAGGCTCCCGGCCCTGTTCCCCGCGACCTGATGACCACCCCTTCGAACACCTGGGTGCGCGTCCGGCTGGCCTCGGTTACGCGAACTCCGACCTGTACGGTGTCGCCCGGAGTGAAGTCTTCGATGTTCTCATTGGGCTGAAGCTTGACCAGTTGGTGGGCTTCCATTGTCTAGGGTCCTCAGTTGCTGCCGTATGTGATTGCGCACGGGGAGCTGCGCCGGATAATTGTATAGATTCACTTCAGCGCGGTTCAAGTCAGCCGACTGCGACAGGGCTGCTAGGCCCAGTCCAGTTCCATGCTGGCTGCAACGTCTTCTGCCAACATGGAGAACTCTGCAAGACCAACGCCCGACATAAGCGCCGGGTCCATGGGTGTAATCGAGACCCAGCCGTTGCGTGTTGCCCACACGTCACACCCCTCGGGGACGGCCTCGCCAATGGGCTTGTTGTGGCGGATCCAGTAGTGAGTGCGCCTGCCGTCGTGGCCCCTTTCTACATTTTCCAGGAACGCTTTTGGTCCCAAGAACGTAGTCCGCACACCTTTCAGACGTTCGGGCGGAACGTTCGGAACGTTCACGTTGTAGATCAGGGGGCGACTTCCGTTCCGCGCGACAGCGCAAGCCAAATTCTTCGCCACGTGCGCCGCCGCCTCGTACAGTACGCCGCTGACCGAAGTGACCGACACCGCGATCGATGGGATACCTCGGAAGTAACCCCTCATGGCCCCGCCGACTGTCCCGGAGTCCAGAACATCCATCCCCAGATTAGCCCCTTCGTTGATGCCTGAAACGACCAGGTCGAACGTCTCATCGAAGATAGCTTCGATGGCGAGGATGACGCAGTCGGCCGGAGTCCCGCTCACCGAGTAAGCGGGAACGCCAACGATCCGGGTCTCGACCTCGCTCGTGCGAAGGATGTTGAGGAGGGTTCGTGCCGTGCCTATGCCGCTCTGGTCTCGATCCGGGGCCACGACCGAGACGTCTCCGACCGAAGTCAAAGCCTCTGCCAGCCTCCAGAGACCGGGAGCGTTTATACTGTCATCGTTGGTTACCAGAATTCTCAAAGCGCTAAAGCTCTCTTGTTACATACCAGCGCATGTACTTGGGGCTGTCCAGAGAGACGCCCCGATCGTAGTAGATTTCGAAGTTTCGGCCTTCTGAGGTCTGCACTCTGTAGTAGTTGCGATGATGCCGCTGCCTCCACGTGTGCTTGCGTCCGTCGCTCGGGAAGCCGTAGTCCTGCCACGATGTCATGATCTGGACCACGTCGTGAGTCTCGTCCTTGAACGAGAACGATATCGGTTCCCGCGTCTGCGCATCTCGTTCGACCGATATCTGCTGTCCGAAGAAACGCCTCGACATCCCGTTCCCTCTCTTGCCTGTCCGACGCCGCGCATTATAGCTTTCCCAATAGACACCTGACCACTGGTCACCGACCAGCGACCAAGACTATAATCACACAGTCATTTCAGCCACGGAGGCCCGCCAATGACCACCGAAGTCAAAGTAGATCTCAAGAAGAAAAGTCGCGTTGTTACCGACGGTCCGGACCGCGCCGGCGCTCGCGCCATGCTGCGCGCCACGGGTCTGGGCGACGATGACATGAACAAACCGTTCGTCGCCGTAGGCAATCTCGCGTCAGACGTAACTCCCTGCAACGTCCACCTAAACCGCCAGGCGCAGAAGGTGAAAGACGGGCTATGGGCCGCCAATTGTGTTCCCTTCATGTTTGGCACCATCACCATCAGCGACGGCATATCGATGGGCACAGAAGGGATGAAGGCATCCCTGGTGAGCCGCGAGGTCATCGCGGACTCGATTGAAACCGTAACGTTCGGAGAGAGCATGGACGGTCTCGTGGTAGTGGCGGCATGTGACAAGAACATGCCCGGAGCGATGATGGCCATAGCCCGCTGCAACGTTCCGTCGATCTTTGTTTACGGCGGCGCGATCATGCCCGGCAACTGGCGTGGCGAGGACATCAACATACAGGATATGTACGAAGCAATTGGCGCATATTCTCAGGGACAGATAACCCTTGACGAGCTCATCGGAATGGAGCGCGTCGCGTGTCCCGGAGAGGGCGCGTGCGCTGGCATGTTCACCGCAAATACGATGTCGTCGGCCATAGAAGCGATGGGAATGTCGGTGCCCGGAGCCGCATCCATACCCGCGATAGACCCCCGGAACGATCAGGTCGCGTTCGACTCCGGTGAAGTGGTGTACAGCCTGTTGGAGAAGGACCTCAAACCCCGCGACATAATGACCCGCGAGGCGTTCGAAAACGCGATCCGCGTAGTGCTCGCAATGGGTGGATCGACAAACGCCGCCCTCCACCTGCTCGCAATCGCGCACGAGGCCGACGTGGAGCTGGCCCTGGAGGACTTTGACACGTTAAGCCGTACCACGCCCTACATCACCGATCTGCGACCTGGCGGCCGGTTTGTCATGTCCGACATGGACCGTGTGGGAGGCGTGCCGGTCGTAATGAAGGAGCTCGCGAAGGCGGGTCTGATCCACGAAGACTGCATGACAATCACCGGGAAGACGATCGGAGAGAATCTGGCTGAGGTCGATCTCGAACCCGACAACCGTGTCATCTACTCGATCCCCAACGCCAAGAGTCCCACGGGAGGGCTTGTCATACTCAAGGGCAATCTCGCCCCCGAGGGATGTGTCATGAAGGTGTCGAGCACCAGCCGTCTCCAACACGAGGGTCCTGCCAAGGTTTACGATGGAGAGCGAGCCGCCTTCGAGGCTGTCACAACAGGACAGATAGAGGCTGGCGATGTGTTGGTGCTTCGCTACGAGGGTCCGAAGGGCGGCCCTGGGATGCAGGAGATGCTCTCGGTTACCGGTGCAATGATGGGCACAGGAATCGGAGAAAACATCCTGCTCATGACTGACGGCAGGTTCTCCGGCGCCTCCAGAGGGCCGATCATCGGTCACGTCGCGCCGGAAGCCGCGGTTGGTGGGCCGATCGGGCTGATCCGTGACGGAGACATCATCACTATGGACGTCGAGAGCCGCACTCTCAACGTCAACCTATCGGATGACGAAATGGAACGTCGCCGGCAGGAGTGGCAGCCGCCTGAGCAGAGGCACACGACCGGGGTTTTGGGCAAGTACGCCAAGCTGGTATCTTCGGCATCGAAAGGCGCGGTTACTACCTGATCGCTTCGGACGATGCAGCAGTAATATCTGTTCGGTACTCTTGCGGAGGGTAGAAACACCCGTGTCCGTCAGGGACGTTTTCGCGTCTTGGGGCCGATTTATGTCAGATTCCGCGCTCTATTGGAGTGTTCTTCGGCTTGAATTGCAATCGCGAATTCGCGGCCTTATCATGACACTAAACTGTCAGTAAAGGGGACAACGACGTGCCAACTTTCGAAATCATACCTATGAATGAAGCGCAGCTCGAACTAACTCTCTCAGGAAAGCGAGGCGAAGTCCTGCGCGAATACGTGGATGTTTTGAGGAATCTCGAGCCGGGACAGGCAGGCAAGGTTACAGCGAACGAGGGAGAAACAACGGCAGGGATTCGCAGGCGACTGGCTACAGCGGCAGATCTTCTCGGCAAGTCGCTCGAACTGAATCGACAGGACAACGTCGTATATTTTTGGGAAGAAGGCGAGGGGCCTGCACCGGTTCGACGCCGGCGAAGGTCCAGCGCTCAAACAGAGGATTAGTCAGGGTCTTTCTGTTGTTCCGCGTGGCATATATGAAAGTCATTGAACTCGCAACACTGCGCTGAGGGCGTCTCGCGATATGCGCGCAATTGACATGCACGTCCATGTACCGAGGCAGCCTGGTCTGCCCGACATGGTGATCGAGGAAAGCCTCAGACGTTTCTTTCGACTGGACGATCCACCCCAGATAGCTGAAGAGCTGGCGGTGAGGTACAGAGAATGGGACATCTTTGGCGTTGTGTTTTCCGTTGATGCTCAGACCGCTACGGGCGATAGTCCGGACACGAACGACTACGTCGCCGAGCTCGTGAAAGATCACCCGGACCAGTTCATCGGATTCGCCACCGTGGACCCTTGGAAAGACCGTTGGGCAGTCAACGAACTTGAACGGGCGGTCA
>JAAXHZ010000384.1 GCA_012270625.1 Dehalococcoidia bacterium
GTACCGGTCGGCCATCTCGAGGCAGTCAAGGTCCCACTGGTGAGCGTCCCAAGTCGATCGTTCCGGCGGATGCGACGGCATGAGGAACAGTCCAAGCTTCATTGGGAGCCTCCTTATAGCGCTTGTTTGGGACACAGTATATCTTGTGAGCCGTCTGCTGTGGGGACTGCGGTGCGACCTTTGCAGCGCAACGACGGACTTCGCTGCGGACAGGCATCAGCCGCGGTCGAACGCCGCGAGTCCATCAGCCACGGCCGCGGCAAAAAGACCGTAATCGGGCCCGTACTGTATGAACGTGAACCCCTGCGCCTGGCGTTCGCGCAGGCCGTCCGGCGTGTTGGCGGACACGCCAATTTCAACCCCGTGCCTGCGTGCCATCTCAAGCGCGCTAACGGATATCTCCTCGATCCGAGGCAGAGGAAGCTGGCGAGGGTCCAGGCCGAGTTCAAGCGAGAGGTCCCACGGGCCTATCGTCAGCACATCGACTCCCGGCACAGCGCAGATCTCGTCGAGGTTCTCGACCGCGTCCTTAGTCTCCAGTATGAGACTGACGAGGATGTTGTCGTTGGCGCGTTCGAGGTAGTCGTCGTTATCGAGTGTGTAGGCCGAAGCCCTGAGCGGTCCCCAGCTCCTGACGCCAACCGGTGGGTACCTGGTATATGAGACGATTGCGCGCGCCTCTTCAGCAGTTCTGACTCCGGGCACGAGTATGCCCATTGCCCCCATGTCGAGCGCGCGCTGAATGAACACCTGGTCTCGGTTGGGCACACGCACGATTGGGACGGCGTCGGTGTTGCCAATAGCCATGAGCATCTGTTGAATCTCGGCAGAGTCCAGCGCGTTGTGTTCGGTCTCCACAACGAGCCAGTCCATGCCAGCCAGCCCCATCATCTCCGCGATGGCTGGACTGCCCAGTCCGAGAAAACAGCCGATGGCCGGCTTGCCGTTCTTGATGTTCTGGCGAACCCGGTTGTCCTTCATGAATCAGTCCCCGCACGGTGAGAGTCCTCAGAAGTCTATGTGGGGAGCTAGTAAGCGTCAACATCCGATTGACCCTCAAAATTCGAGGTGCTAGGATATGTGAGACCATTCACAATCAAGCCTAGTCTGCGGTTGTCCGCGCCCAGAGACAGGCCCAATCAGACTGTTTTGGGGTCGTGAATCGGCCCGATAATCAGGGGGATTTCGGTGAGGAAATTTTCCGTAAAATCAGCAGCGGCGCTCCTGGTCGTCGTCATGATCGCGGCTGTGGCATGTGGCAAGCCGGCGCCGACTGAGCCGTCCGTGACCATCATCCAGCGCGCGTCGCCCCCCATTCCGGCCCCCGCCCCGACAAAGTCACCCGGCGAAGGGGACGAAGCGGCAGAAGCCATAGTAGGGACCCCAGTCACGGTAAACATGATCGATAATGGCGGCGCTGGACCTATGGCTTACGATCCCACTGACTTCACGTTCGGAGTCGGCGAGGGCGTGAACTTCACGTTCATTGCTGAAGCCGCGTTCCACACATTCACGGTCAATGATCTGGACATCAACGTCGAAGTGAACGCTGGCGAGACCGTCGGATTCGACTTCATCTTCGAGGAGCCGGGCACTTACGAGCTGGTATGTGTACCTCACGAGGCGCTGGGGATGGTCGGCACGATCACGGTGCAGTGAGGAGACGATTTCCAAGTCACCTGTCCGTAGATATGCGGGGGACAGTGTGGCTCCTGGCTGCAATTGCCGTTGTAGGACTATTTGTCGCGTGCGCGGAGCAGGCTGAGCCGACATCTACGGGCATCATCCCGACTGCCCCTTCCATTCCAACCGCACCCTCCATACCGACCGCGGTCTCTATACCAACTGCTCCGGCGATACCGACTGCGATCTCTATACCAACTGCTCCGGCGATACCAACTGCGCCATCCATACCGACCGCGCCATCCATACCGACTGCGCCCTCTACCTCGTCAGCGTCGAGCGAAGTGACGGTGTCTGTTGAAGAGGCGTCGGTTGCCCGGTACATCGTGGGTGAGGAGCTCAGGCGGCTAGATCTGCCGATCAAGGCTATCGGAGAGACTTCAGAGGTCTCAGGGGCCATCGTATTCGACGAGGACGGCTCCGTAGATTCAGACTCATCCCTCCTGGAGGTCGGTCTGTCGGGGTTCAGGAGCGACGAGGACCGGCGCGACCGGTGGGTCAGGTCCAGCCTGTTCAACACCAGCCGGTTCCCCAACGCTGAGCTGGTGGTTACCGGATTCGACGGTCTGTCGTGGCCGCTGCCTGAGTCCGGAGAGTCGACTTTCAAGCTCAACGGCGACCTTACGATCCAGGAGGTCACCAGGCCGGTCACTTGGGACGTCACCGCGCAGTTCGCGGGTGGGTCGGTCACGGGTCAGGCCACGACAATGGTCACGTTCGACCAGTTCGAGCTGTCCAAGCCGACGTTCGCTTTCATACTGAGTGTGGACGACGAGATATTCCTGGAGATCGACATAGCCGCGTCGATCGAGTGACGTCGTATCGCGGAGTTTAGTCACCGGCAAGCAGCATCCGCGCGCGTCTCATGGCAGGCTGCTCTTATGGCCTTTACATGCGCCCAAGTCACATTGACGCTCAAATTTTGCGGCATCTATACTATTCGGCAACTCAACTGGCAGCGGTGAACCTGTCACGGTTCAGTAGGCGGATTCTTGGTGGGATTCCAGCCGCCTCTGGATTGCCAAGCGGCGAGCCAGTCCACTTTACAAAAAACTCTGCCAGAAAAATCAGAATCAAGAGGATATGACCGATGCAGCTCTCATGCCTGCAAGAGAATCTAAGTCGTGGCCTATCGATCGTACAACGAGCCGTCGCGACCAGAACGACGCTTCCTATAACCCAGAACGTGATGATGGCGACCGACAACGCGCGCCTCAAGCTGTCGGCCACTAATCTCGAAATAGCGATCAGCACATGGGTCGGCGCGCAGGTGGAAGAGGAGGGATCGCTGACGGTTCCCGC
>JAAXHZ010000385.1 GCA_012270625.1 Dehalococcoidia bacterium
GTCGACGGGCAGCAGTTCGTGGCGGTGAGCACGGGGTCGGGGGGGACGTCGTCGCACTCCACGGGGTTGACGCCGGAGCTGCGGCCGAGTGCGGGCAACAATCTGTTTGTGTTCGGGTTGCCTTGAAGCTCAAGGCGGCGACGTTCGTTCGCATCCAAACCCCTGAGCGCCTGCGGGGCTCCGGCTGAAACGAGCGCCCGTCGGACGCACCCGTGGCCTACTGGCCCCCGGCACACCCGCGGAGCTCTGACCTAGCCCAGACCGACCCATGGCCACAGATCGGGCCAGCAACGCGAGTTTTCGGCACCGGCTGACGGAATAAAGTGGAGGATGTATGAGCGATAAGGGAGCCCACTACTTTCGCTGCGATCTTCAGGTTCACTCTCCCCGCGACGCGAACTGGAGCGGTCCCGACGCCGTGACGAATGACGAGCGGCGCACCTACGCAAGAGAGCTGGTTCAGGCCTGTCGAGAGCGCGACCTCCAGGGCATCGCAATTACGGACCATCATGACATGCTCTTTGCGAAGTACATCCGCGATGCTGCCCAGGAAGAAACAGATCAAGACGGCACGCCACTTCCAGAGGAGCAGCGCCTTGTCGTCTTTCCCGGAATGGAACTCACCCTTGGAGTACCTTGCCAAGCGCTGCTCCTATTCGACGCTCAGTTTCCAGACGATCTGTTCCGCCTCGCGATGAACGCGCTCGCGATCACGCCGAGCGACGCCACTGAGGCAAAGACCGCACAGACGCGCCGTCTTGACCATATCACGTCTTTGAAGGGACTGAAGGAAGACCTGGACACGCATGAGTTTCTGCGCGGCCGCTACACTGTCCTGCCAAACGTTACAAATGAGGGTCAGTACTCGATCTTTCGAGTAGGTCTTGCCGGAAAGTACACAGAGATGCCATGGGTCGGCGGATACGCCGACGGAGATATCGCGAAACTCACAGACGGAATCAAGAACCGTATCGCGGGAAAGGACAAAGCCTGGGGACACAAGCGAATCGCATGCTTCCAGACCTCGGACAACAGGAGAAGAGACCACAATGACCTCGGGACGTCGTCGACCTGGATCAAGTGGGCGGCGCCGACGACGGAGGCACTACGTCAGGCTTGTTTGGCGCAAGAATCGCGCGTGTCGCAAGAGCGACCGAGGTTGCCCACAGTCGTGGTCGGTTCGATGAGCGTTAGCAACAGTACGTTCCTTGGACCCGTCGACCTAAAACTCAGTCCGCAGTACAGCGTACTCATTGGTGGAAGAGGAACTGGGAAGTCAACAATTCTAGAGTATCTCCGCTGGGCGTTGTGCGATCAGCCTCCCGGGTTCGACGACGACGACACCCCGAACTACCAAGCGCGACGAAGCCGTTTGATTGACCAAACCCTGAAGCCGCTCAACGCCACTGTTGAAGTGCGATTCGAAGTAAATGGTGTTCCGCATGTCATCCGTCGATACAGCCAAGACGATTCGCTTAGAATCAAGATTGCGGATGACGAAATGCGATCTTGCACAGAAGAAGAAGTCCGCACGTTGTTGCCGATTCAAGCTTATAGCCAAGAACAACTCAGCGACGTCAGCGTACGGGTCGAAGAACTCGGTCGGTTTGTCACCGCGCCTATCAGATCGGAGCTCGCGCGAATAGACCGACAGCTGGCTGACCGCGCGAACCGTGTGCGCCAGGCATACGCAACAAGGCTGCGCCAGCGCGCAATGGCCAATAGAGTTCAACTGCGCAGGCTTGAAGAGAAGTCGCTGACGGAACAGGCGAATGCGATTAGAGCCTCGCTGACAGGATTGTCAGATCAAGAGACAGAGGTTCTCGATCAAGGGAAACGTTTCGACACAGCAGACCGGACGGTTCAGCTCTGGCGCGATGGCGCTGTATCGGTCAACGAGAAGGCAACTTCCTTATTGGGGAGCGTCAACTCGTATCTCGAACAATTGGAGGAGCCGCCAGTGGAACCCGAGGGTTCTATTCTGAAGGCGGCCCACCGAGAATACAGGTCGCTGTTGTCGGAGGCAGCGGCGAGCCTCGGTGGCGTGATCGCGCGTGCCTCGACGATCGCGGGCCCGACGGAAGACATGGAGGCAGCAAGTCCGTGGCGTATGTGGTCGGAACGGCTTGCCAAGGTGAAGACGGCCTACGAGGCGGCTGTTCAGCGGTCGTCGGCGTACAGCCAGAAGCTGAAGCAACTGAAGGACATAGAGGAGCAGATAGGTAGACATGCTGCGAAATAGCTCGAGCTGATGAGGAGCTGCAGGCCTTCTCCGCGGCGGAGTCGACGTATGTGGCTGAACGAGCCTCGTGGCGGGACTATATCAAGGAGCGTGACGATCTGCTGGAT
>JAAXHZ010000386.1 GCA_012270625.1 Dehalococcoidia bacterium
GCTGCTGGACCTGTGCTACGAAGAGGACAGCCGCGCCGCCGTCGATTTCAACATCGTCATGACCGACCAGGCGGAGTTCGTGGAGGTCCAGGGCACCGCGGAGGAGTCGGCGTTCACCCGCGCGCAACTAGACTCGATGATGACGCTCGCCGAATCGGGCATACGCCAGCTGATAGAGACACAGCGACACGCAATAGCGGACTTGGAGTCTAGCTAAGAGGGTGCCTGTGAGCGGCGTCCGTCGAGAAAAGTAACGCCGTTCTTCATCACGTACTGCACCGCATCGCCGCGCTCCAGTATTTTCACATCTTCGAGGGGGTTACCGTCCACAAGAATGACATCGGCCTTCTTGCCCGCCTCGATGCTGCCGATCTCCTGTCCGAGACCGATACAGTCAGCCGCGTCGCCTGTGGCCGCTGCGATAGCCTGCATAGGAGTCATCCCCGCCTCCACGAGGCAGCTTATTTCGTGCGCGTTATTGCCGTGCTCCCAGCCGCCCTCGTCTGTGCCCGCAGTCACCGTGACACCATACTCCAGCGCCATCTGCACGCTTCTGACATGGTGTTCACGCAGTGCCGAGGCGCGCGCCCTGCCATGCGGAGTGCCCCGTGCAGCATGGAAAGTGTACACCCCAAAAGTCGGCGTGAAACAGATCCCTTTTTCCGCCATCATCTTAAGCAGATCCGGGTCTTCGTCAAGATATGAGCCGTGCTCGATAGAGTCCACACCCACCTCGACCGCCATCCGAAGGCCCTCGCCTCCGAGCGCATGGCACATCACGCGACGGCCCCTCTTGTGCGCTTCATCGACCAGCGCCTCGAGCTCCTCGCGCTCGAACAGCGCGTCTTTAGGCCCTAGTCCGGCGGCAGAACTTGCGCCGCCCGTAGTCGCCGTCTTTATCACGTCCGCGCCCGCGCCGACCATCTCGCGCACCTTTGCGCGCATGGCCTCAGGCCCGTTCGCTACTCCCCATGGCAGCCCCGAATCTTCTCCGGCGGGCGGCCTGTAACCCAGCGGGCTCACGCTGTCGCCCATACCTCCCGTTGGTGTGATGAAGCCCAGCGCCACCAGCAGGCGCGGCCCCGGCGCCAGACCTTCGTCCACACCCATCCGAAATCCTGCGGCCAGCCCTCCTGCATCTCTCACGGTTGTGTAGCCGGTCTCGAGAGTCTGACGCAGCACGGATGCAATACGGAGATGACGTGTGGAGCGCGGCTCAGTAATGCCCCACCTGCTGGCAATCTCGTATCCGAATGACGCCAGATGGTCGTGTGTATCTATCAGTCCCGGCATCACTGTCATTCCCGGAGCTTCGATCAGTTCCGCGCTGTCGGGAATCCGCACCGATTGGGAGCTGCCGACGTTCACTATGTCGCTGCCCTCGATCAGCACGACCGCATCGGTCAGCGGCGCGCTGCCGGTGCCATCGATCAACGTCGCCCCCGTGATCGCCTTCATGCCAATGCCTCCGCAGTGTCTAAGTCCCAGTGTGCCTGACCCTGATGATAACAATTTTGGCTGCATCGCTCGCGGAACGAGCTTGGTGGAGGAACGACCCAAGAGCATGAAAGCCAGTCGGGTGTACAGCTTGCTCTTATCATGACTAGCCGGTGCCGGCTGCTAGAACCTCACCTGAGAGTCATGCCGCGCAGTTCCGTCCTTTGATTTCGTTGGGGTTATCAACTACTATCATCGCCATCGTGATGTGAGCGCTGCGGCGAGGAGGAACCCGTGATTGCAAACGTATCGAGTATGGCTGGCAAGGTGATGACGGTCCGGGGCCCCATAGATCCGGACCAGCTGGGCCCCACCCTGATGCACGAGCATCTGTTTATCGCTCTTTACAGGGCCTTCGAGCCGGACGACAACACGCCAGCTACGGACTGGTGCCTGTGGGATCAGGATCTGACCATGGACAAGCTGGACATGGCACGGGACCGCAAGCCAATCAGGGACAACTGGGTCCTGGTGGACGAAAAGACCGCGATAGATGAGGCCATGGAGTTCCGGTATCACGGAGGCGGCACCATTGTCGAAGTCACCAGCATCGGTATCCGGCGAGACCCACTGGCCATGGCTCGGGTATCCCATGCCACCGGTCTCAACGTGGTTATGGGAGCAGGGTGGTACCAGAAGCTCTACCATCCGGCCGACATGGGCCGGCGCACCGTAGAGGACATGACCGACGAGATAGTCCGAGACGTCACGGTTGGCGTCGGAGACACCGGTATCCGATCTGGCATCATCGGAGAGGTGGGCATCGAGGGCGATCCGATCACGGAGAACGAGGTCAAGAGCGTCCGGGCCTCCGGTCGGGCCAGCCGCGCTACCGGAGCCCCCATCTCATTCCACCGCGGCGGCATTGGGCGGGAAAGACTGGAGGTGATCGGCATGCTTGGCGAAGAAGGCACGGACCTGTCCCGTGTGATCTTCGGCCACAGCGACCCCATTGCCAGTGACCTGGACCTGATGCTGGAGCTGCTGAGCTACGGTGTCTATATCCAGTTCGACCTTCTGGGGCGAGTGGGTGTGGCGCTGCGATTTGTGCCTGCCGAAGATGACCTCAGGATGTTCATGACCAGCGCTGGAACAGCCGCGGTGGCCGAGGCGATACCCAGACTCATAGAAGCCGGATACGCCGACCGGATCCTGCTGTCCCAGGACGTGTGTACCAAGATGCAGCTCAAACGATACGGCGGAACGGGCTACTCCTTCGTTATGGAGAAGTTCCTGCCCGAAATGCGCTCCCGGGGGGTCTCGGAGGAGCATATTCAGATGATGATGGTGGAGAATCCGAAGCGGATCCTGACCTTCGTAGATCCCCAGGACTAGGCCCGCCGCCCGGTTCAGGTTCCCTCTGGAAGCCCAAACATGAGTGTCGGATCAGAGATTATCTACCACTGCACGAACATCGGCATGACTGTCAATTGGAGATATACTTTAGTCATCAAGCCTTGCAACGGCAAGTGATACAGTATTGGTTATCCTTGCTGGAGACCGTCACTGGTGTTGATCTTGACCAAGTCCAGTCCCTAGCTCCTCCTCATTGGCATCAGCATGTACACTGCGAAGGCACGACGATCACTACGAGGTGCTTCGGCGAAACGGTCTAACTGATACTCCGCGTCGGCAATGTCCTGGACTACCTCGTCCTTGTTGAACTGCGCCTCGGGGTTGTAGTCCGCTTCATGTCGCTTAAACTGCATGTCAACAAATCGATCGGCGAAATCCTGAATCTCGTTGGGAAACTTCCCCATTGTCTCCTGATTCCTGCAGCGGTTTTTCGCTTGCCTGTGGTCCAGTGCACGATAGACTTGAGCCCAAGCATTTTCACTACGCTTGGAATTTGGTCCACCAACAAGCGTATTAGCGCAACAGGTTGCAATAGTGTGAAACAGCGCGTAGTAGGTTGTACTGACAGCGCGACGCAAGTTGGTCTCCCGAGGACGTCCCCTGGTGTTGGACACCAGATCCTTGGCCGTGGCAATGAAGTCAGTTGGCCTCAACTACCACCTCTGGGTGGAGGCGCTTCCACTTAGGGTACATCCTCCGCCACTCGGCCCTCCCAATATATCTTGGGCTAGGGAAGTCATCTATGCCGGCCTCAGCTAACTTTGGGCGAATTCGCCTGATAAGACTTGATGTCAAACGTGGATCGAGAGGTGTGTCCTCGTTGTCATGGATGATCAGTATGCGAAGGTAGTCACTTCCGTCCCCGTCGCCGAATTCATCTACAACGTGCACGACCACGATAGGACCGAAAGTGATCTCGTTGGTGAAGCTCTCCTTTAGGGCTGCCCTGACGATATTCTTCACTTCCTCGTCGCTGTTCTGGGTTGTCACGAGTAACTCCATTCTAAGGCTTGCGGGGCCAATCTCGTTGGAACGTCTGATTGATGATCAAAATCCTAGTGGATGGGTGCTGAAACAGTGTGAGTGCCCAACATCTAGCCAGCTAGTATGGAGCAACCCGATATCAATAGGACTCTGGAGTGTCCATTGCTCCAGCAAGATTTTTGGGAGTGGGCCTGCGTATGACTTACGACATAAGCATGATAGTCTAGCTTAGCAGAGATCGGACGGTACTGCATGGACCCAATTGGACGGACATGGCCCCGTGAGGTCTCAAGAATTGTGGCCAGTTCGCGCGATGTGGGACCAAGCCATTTGAGAACTCTACTCACTCCATTGGCGGGTCGGAGCCGCTCTCGCTCGTTCTTTAAGATGCGCCGGCAATTTCCACCACGGCGTCCTCCACTCTCAGAACGGCGAGTTGAATCTGTTTAAGGTCATGGACAGCGGCAGCGATCGAATCGAGGTCAGTGTTCCCGATAGCCGTATCTAGGTCATTGAACTTCGCCCTGAAATCCCGGAGAGCTAAGACAATCTCCTGAATTCTCGCTCGGAGCGAGTCCTCCTTATTGAGATGAAATTCCCTGCTTAGTGTCGATAAGGCTCTCGTCTTATCATTGATTTGCTCGAATCTCAGTCTTAGAGCTTCACGAATTGAGTGCAGTTCTGCGAGGGGGATATCGGGGCCAATTGGCTCAATGATCTCAAGCGTCTCGTTGACAAACTGCTTGATTCCTATCGACTCGAGTTGTGAGATGAAACGCTGTCGCAGTGGCCCAACCACATCGTCAGGAAGGCTGGTGGTCCTGCGAATCTGGAACAGCCTGTTGGCATCGACTTCCCCGAACAGCTCGAACTCTATGCCAATCAACTGATTCTGTGGAAACCTCAACACCTCACGCTTGGTTTCGCCTGGCCGCAGAGTACCCATCTCGACTCTGTGTCGCCCTGCAGCATTTATGAGTACAGAGTTGAACCACACCTCCGGCCAGTCAGATCCATCTGGTGCGGTGTTATGCACTGTGAGTGTGACCTCTGCGTACCCGTCCGTGGTTTCGTCGGGCATCTGCACTGTCTTTTCCAAGACTGCAACATCCTCCACAAATCAGATGTTGGAGTAGGAGCCTCCTGAACATCTACACCACGGTCGGGATAGTCGAACTCGTCCATGGGATCATCTTCCTCCACGCTGTTGAAATCTTCGGCCACTCCATGACTCATCTTCTCAATATCCAGTGCTTCGTCACAGCTCAGGGCTGTGAGTATGCGCCTCATTTGCTCGGCTGCCCTCCTCGCGCGGGCCAAGGATATATCGCCTATGTGTGCCCAGTCATTGCGTATGGTTGTCAGGCGCCGAAGTTCCTCAGAAATTCTGACCGTGTCCCTGAACGCATCTGAGAACACGTTGGAGTTGCGACCTATAATGCGCAGGAAGTGGGGAGCGTCCAGCAGAAGATATCGGTTGCGAGTCGGGTCTCTCTCGATATGCGCCTTAAGAGCCTCCACTTGAGCTTCAGTTAGCGATCGCTCCACTCCGTTCTGCCACCAGTCCCCCCCGTGTTCTCCGACCAAGCGCTCGTAAATCGCCCTCCTTACACCTGTTATGTAAAGTACATGGCACCTTGTGAAAAACATGTAGACATCCAAGTTTAAGGGAACACCTCTCGCGAGTTGAATTGTGCTGGTATGATCCTGCATCTTGAGGTCATGGCTTCAGGTTCTTTGACCTTGGAACTGAGTCTCCGAATTCATATAGGGTCTCGATCAGCTGGGTGTCCTCCCAGAGGACCGCCGTCTGAGACAGCATACTGTGGCCTATCCGGAGTCTTCAATATACGATCCCCCGGTCGGGGCCAACGATTGATTGGGCGGTCCTGCTCTCCTAAGGTTCCTCAGACAGGCAGCAGGTAGCATCCTTTGACCGTCAGACGGATTCTGGCCAACGAGAGCTATGTTGGAATTGACTGATACAGCAGGACGCACACTACGATGATCAAAGGAGGGGAAGGATGTGCCCAAGCGTTCGTGAGGGGAATGAAACGCAATTACCGGATTCTCTACTCATAGTCTCAGAAGAGATATTCCAACTCCCAAAGCAATGCATGGACATGCCCCGCCAGATTCAAATGGCGGCAAGCGGTATAAAGAGAAACTGAATCAGTTGGAATAGCACAAGTGCTGTACGACGATGCGAGAGATCTCGAAAATAGCATCACTGAGTACTGCCGACAGTAAGTGAAGTACTGAACGATCTGGGTCACGTAAGCAAGATAGCGCCCTTGTACGTCTTTAATGTTCGTGTGACCGATACCCGAGAGGACGTGTCAATCACAGCCTTAGTTGAACCTTCGGTGTCGGATCAGAGATTATCTACCACTGCACGAACATCGGCATGACGACGTGCGTGTATGTGTGGGTCTCGGAATCGGACGCGGGCTTGATGACGCCAGGGCTTGACGGAGTCGTAGTTTCGAGTGCGACTTCGTCGTCGCCCAAGGCGTCTAGAACATCGCTGAGAAATCTGCTGTTGAAGGCAATCTTGGCGTCTTCGCCTTCGATCTTGGCGTCTATCTCGCCGACGTTGTCTCCCAGCTCTTCAGCCCTCGAAGATACCGCCAGCTTGCCTTCGTCCCCATCATTGCCCGCTGTCATGTTCAGACGGACGATCCCAGACCCATCGCGCGCGAACGTCGCCGCTGCCCTCGTGGCCTGTGTGAACGACTCGTGGGCAACGACCACTCTTGTCTCATAGGATTCGGGTATCAACTGTCTGAAGTTGGGGAACGTGCCCTGTACGAGCTGGGAAACCAGTTCTACGTTGTCGAGCCTGAACAGAGCCTGGCTCTTCTGCGGAGTGACCGTGAACTCAACCGGGTCTGACTGGGCGCTGATGAGACGGCCCACCTCTTGCAGCGCGCGAGCGGGAACTGTGAAGCTGATGTCCTCTGAGATCGGCTCTGCGAGCTTTCCATCATATACTGCCAGCCGGAAGCCGTCGGCTGCGGCGAACGTGAAGCTGTCTCCTGACATCTCGACCTTGATTCCGGTCAGGACAGGGCGCGAGTCGTCTGTCGCTGCGGCGAAAGCGACCCTG
>JAAXHZ010000387.1 GCA_012270625.1 Dehalococcoidia bacterium
GAGAATCAAAATGAGTATAAAACGAACACTGTTGCTGACTGTGCTTGTTGTTCAGTGCATAGCGGCACTAGCCTGTGGGTGGACCTCTCCTCCGGTGCAACCATCACCTGTGCCCAACGTGGCCCCGGCAGGTACGTCGTCAACCGCCGATCTCTCGCATTCGACCGAGATTCCGACGCACACGCCAGTAGCTCTCGAACCGACCATTGAACCGGAGTTCGAGACGGCACTCGAAGGTGACGACCTTGCCAAGTTCCGGGGTCTCCCATCGGAGTTTCAGGACGCGCTGCGACAGGAGTTCGATGAGTCGGGCGATGCCAAGACGCTCGGCTACCTGCGCGGCCTCCCCGACGAGACGCCTCCGATCTCAGAGATGCTGGAGCCCGCCGCGCTGGGCTGGTTCGGCGTATTGCGGCCAAGCGATCAGCACTTCCTGCTCTTGGAGGGATACCCCGAAGTCTACCGGAGAAACGAGCAAGCTGGACGAGACTTCGACGGGTTCAGGTTTGCATACAAGAATATGGTGGAGGTCGTCTTCGACAATCGCGGCGTAAAGTTGCCGCCCATCGAAGAGGCCTTATCCGAGGACGCGGTGGCGAAGCTCGACTCTATGGCCCCGGCACTGTCGCGCGCGTTCAGGCTTGCCTGGGACGAAGCAAAGCCGCGACACGTAGATTTGGACGATACCATCAAGCGGCTGGAGGGCAGTCTGCTCATATCACCGGCGGAAATGCCGTCCCTGAAGGAACTGCGCTTGTCAGACGCAAGTATCGCACAATTCAGTGCGCTTCCCACCGAGATGCAAGGTTGGCTTTGGAGGCAGGCGGCACGCGAACTGGTCGTCAGGGGAAGTCTGAGTACTTATACAGTCATGCGGGATGAGTACATCCAGGTACTCTCGGAACCTGAGGCGCTGACGACTTTCAATCGTGGAATTATGCCGGTGCCCGAATACTCCCACGTCGGAACGACGTTCGCATGCCTGGGCAGCCCTTCCACATGGCCGGATTCGGTCACGGCGAGGATGCCGAAGGACTTTGGCGACCGCCCGGCAGTCTTTCTTCCCCCGTTCGAGGATGCGCTCTCCCCTGAAGCATTGGACCGGCTAGACGAGTTGGACTCCCGTCTCAGGGCCGCCTTCAAGGATAGATGGTACTGGTCTGGACCCTTCTCGCAGCAGAAGGCTTTCTGTGAGATAACGAAGCTTGAACGCGGCATCATGTACGTGCCCACTGTGACTGCGCCGGTGGCCCAAGATCTGCTCTCCGAAGAGGGCAAGAGCCGCTACAAGACTCTCTCAGACGACGCCCAACGAGAACTCGACCGCATAATTGCGGACTCCGTCATCTATGGGATCGCCCTCGACCCGCGCGAGGGAAGACCGGTAATGTCCTTCAGTTCGTCTCCCGCGGCCTTTTTGAACGCGATTGGGGCAAGAGTGGAGGAAACAGTCATGCTCTGGACCGACGGCAGCCGTTCCGGGACTCCTAAAGCTGGAGGAGGGCTGTAGCGGAAGAAGAACACATGACGGGTTCCAGGCGAGGGGGCGTTCAGAACCGTCAGAGTTCCCAGGGAGTCTCAGAAGGCGGGCAAAACACACATGATCGTGTGATTACAGACACTTAGGAGGGCCTCGTAACCTGGAATTACATTAGGACAGGTAAACGGTACGGACTGCGCAAGGCGAG
>JAAXHZ010000388.1 GCA_012270625.1 Dehalococcoidia bacterium
GAGCCAAGGGAATGGCCGAGGGTAGAACCGAGGGCAGAACCGAAGGAGAAGCGGAAGCCAACACTCGCTGGCGTGCTTGGTACTCGCGACTCCTGGAGGCCCAGGCCAGGGGTGAGCCTTTCGATGAGCCGCCTCCGGACGGCGCTCCACGATCTGACAACGACCAATCCTAAACCAGTGTCTGACAATCTTCCCTTCATGTCAGCAACCCATCCTCCAAGCATGTTTTCAGAGTGTCGCACACTCATGTCAAGTCAACCCTGCCATAGAACATTTCACGACATGCCCGCTCTACAGTTTTCTATGCAGTATTCCGGAGACTTGAGATAGTTGCCCTCCCTGTTCGACATGCACGTCCACACCAACCGGGGCAGTCCGGACAGTGGCCTTACGCCGGAGGAGATGGTGAACGACGCGCGGCGTCTCGGAATCACCGGAATTATGGTGACGGAACATGACGGCTGGCCTCGGCACGATTTCGAGGCGTTCGAGCGAACGGTCGATGACATCGTGCTGGTCAGGGCACTTGAGGCATACACCCCGCTCGGCCACGTAATCACGATGGGGCTGGAAGGCCACGTCGCGGGCTACGGGGACAGCATCGAGGTCATTCGCACACTGAGGCGGGAAGTGGACAAAGTCGGGGGGTTCATGATCCTCGCCCACCCCTTCAGGTTTCTGTTCGATCTGCCGCACTACACGCAGAACATGCTGTTCCAAGAGGCGGACAAGATACCGAAGACAGCCGAAGAGGCCGCGGAGCATCCAGTCTTCAAGCTTGTGGACGAAGTCGAGGTGGTCAACGGCGGCAACATAGAGATCGAGAACCGCTTCGCTCAGGAGGTTGCTGCGCTGCATGGCTTCTGGGGTACCGGAGGATCGGACGCGCACTCGCTCGACGGGCTTGCGCGGGGAGTGACGGCGTTCAGGGGCGATGTCAGAAACGAGAGGGACCTGCTGGAAGCGCTGCGCGCGGGAGACTTCGCGCCCATCGAGAACTTCCACATAGGTAAGCCTACCAACTACGGACGGGCAAGCTGGCTAAGGCCGGACATGCTCGTCAGCGAATCGCAACATGACAGCGCCGCTGGCTGACAGGCCACACGTCTGATCGGGGTGTGCTTTCACCCTTGACCTGAGGGATGGGAGTTTTACACAGATAGAGAGAGGCTTCGCTGGTGTTGGGGCAGCTGCCTTTCGACGGTGGTCAAACCCGGCGAGGAGGGTCGCCAATCGCGACTTTCGGTATAAAACCAAGCGCGAGCACGAAAGACCAATGGCACCAGCGAAGCTAAAAACGATTATCCCATTCGGGCACCTTACGGGGTCAACGTTTTTGCTGACCTGTTTTCAGTCGGAATCCTTGACAGTACATGACACTCATTTACAATGGGCGTCAATCGCATGTTGGCGCAGTTTTGGGAGGGAGCTATGATTGACAAATTTGGAAGCCTGTTCGCAGGACATATCGATCTCGAAGACATCGGTTTCGAGGCCACCGCCGCCAACGACCGGTTCTACTCCAATGAAAGGCTCGCCACTGTCTTCGACAAAACAGAGGCCATGTGCGTGCTCATGGATGAGCTTGGCTACGACGTGTTCTGGATGGCGGAGCACCACTTTCAGCCGGAAGGCTACGAGTGTATCCCGAACATACTTCAGCTCAGTGTGCACCTGGCGCATCTCACGAAGCAGATCAAGTTTGGCTGCGGTTTCAATATCGCCCCGATGTGGCACCCGCTAAGACTTGCCGAGGACTACGCCACCGCAGACATTCTTACCGGGGGGCGCGTAATCTTCGGAGTTGGCCGCGGCTACCACACACGCGAAGTCGAGGCGTTCGGCGCACCGATGATGAGTCAGGACGAGAACCGCGAGCTCTTCGAGGAACAAGTCGAGGTCCTGTTCAAATCCTTCGACAACGAATCGTTCTCCCACCATGGCAAGCACTACACCATCCCGCCAGAGGTGCCGTATAGGGGCTACACTCTCAAGGAGATAACCCTGGTGCCAAGACCTATCAATCTTCCGGTCGAATGGTGGCAGCCCATCGTCAGCGCCTCTGACCGTGCTCTGAACTTCATGGCTAAGTACGGCATCAAGGGTGTCATCGGAGGCGGGGCGGCTCCTGGCGGCGCGTCCGAGCAGGTCGTCCAAAGGTGGCAGGAGGTCCAGGCCGCGCATGGGAACGAGACCGAGCTCGGCGGCGACCTGATACTCGGAATATCGTACTTCATCGCTGATTCTGAAGAAGAGGCAATACGGCTAGCGAGGCCGTACTATGAAGAGAACATGAAGATGTTCGCGCCCTTGGGATTTGTACGTGGTCTGACCGACGACCAGCTCGACGCGCTTGCGGACCCGGCGCGTGCGCCTCACGCAAATCTCCCGACGCTGGAGGAAGCCGTCGAGGCAGGCTCCTGGATCGTTGGGCGTCCGGAGCAGATCAGAGAGCGTATAGAGGAGATAGAGGACAGGTGGCCCGGCTTGGACCACGTCAACATGGGTCTCCCCGTCGGAACGCCCCAGAGCGTTCTTCTCGAACAGCTAGAGGTCTTCGGCAAGGAGGTAATGCCTTACTTCAAGAGCCGAGTGCGTGAGCCGGAAGCAGTGCCTGCTGACGACTAGGAAGACACGAGTTCACAGGCAGCATAATTGTGGGGCGGGCGCGATGCCCGCCCTTCGCTTGTCCCTGAAGTCTATGGCGGAGATGGGTTAGATGCCCCTGATTATCGGTGTTACAGGGTCAATAGCGACCGGGAAGTCAACGGCCTGCCAGGTGATGGTCGATATGGGAGTTGTCCACTGCGATGCCGATCGAATCGTTCACAGGCTGTACGACCCGGGAACCGACGCCTTCGATCGAATCGTCGGGATATTCGGAGAGGAGATCGTGGGATCCGACGGCTTCATAGACCGCCGAATACTCGGCGCAAAAGTGTTCGGTAAACCCGAGGAGATGAACAAGCTCACGAGCGCAATCGGAAGCATTGCCGACGCCGTAAAAGGAGTCATAGACGAGTGGAATCGGTCTATGTCCGCACACGAAGTCGCTGTGCTGGAGGCCGTGAACCTAGTCGAGGCAGGGTATGGGCAGTGGTGTCATCAGGTGTGGCTGGTGGCCTGTGACAACGACATAGCCAGGCGCCGACTCGCCGAAAGAAACCAGTACTCGGACGAAGAAGTCGAACAGCGTCTCGCCAGTCAGAGACACTGGGAGGAGCGAGCGCCAGCCTCGGACACTGTCATATTCAACAATGGCTTGGAAGAGCAGTTCGTGTCTGAGATCAAGAGCCGGTTCACTCACACGAGCCATCTGTGGCAGGCGGGAGAGCTAGAGCCGTCGCGGTATCTGGCGTGGTGGGAAGAGAGGGTCACAGGTTAACTCGACGAAACACAGATAACGGATATCGATTCATCACGCTAATCTCTACGATCCGTTGTTTGATTGAGCAGTCAGGGTGGGTGGAGGCTCGTCAAAGGGCTCGCCATTTTCGAGGGCGGCCAGACGACGCTCGTTCCAAGCCTGAAGGCGTTCGTTGGCTTGGATGAAGGCCTCATTGAGGGCCTCATTGATGGCCTCGTCGATCTGCTTCTGTCGTCTCTTCCTTAGCGCGTCTTCCAACGCTCCTCCGAGTACCATTGAAAACCTCCCCAACTCCGTCAAGGTAATAGCGAGACCGGCGGCACCGAGGCAGTTTCTGCCGATGCTTCCCATCATGGCTTCAATAGCCTGCGACCAGTGTGGGTATGATGAATGAGTTGCCTCGTACCAGATCACCCGCGCTATGCTGATTGTACTCAATCCTGTAAAAATGGCAAAGTAGGCACTTCTCCACTTGGGGTCAACTGCCCATATGGATTCTCTCTGCGACTGCTTCTGGAGGTGAGTCTCATGGGTCACAGTCGGTCGGTGGCCCCTTCGATCTCTGACTCGGGATCAACCCCCATAGCCTTTGCCACCAGTTCGTATGACCTCACACGGTGCTCGAAGTAGTAGCAATTGGTCACGATTCCGATGTTGGCGGTCTGATACCGTTCAGCCGACGCGAGAATGCCCTCGCGCACCTGGTCCGGATCCCCTTCGATGTAGCTCTTGGTGGATTGGGCCATGTACTCCTTGGCGTAGTCATCCAGGGGCCAATCGATGGCCTCTTCCGGGGGAAGAAGTCCGCCTGTGGTTAGGCCGAGGGCCGATATCACCTTATTGAGAGTGCGGGACGCGCCGACGAACTTGGCCTCCTCCTCGGTCGGGGCGCAGATCACCTGAAGGCCGACATGAACCTTCGGCTCAGAAAGATAATCCGAGGGCTGGAAAAGCTGTCGGTACAGGTCCGCCATTCGGGGGCCGTACTCGGAAGTGTTGCCAAAGAAGTCGGCGAAGCTGAACGGGAGTCCAAGGTGGGCCGCTAGCTGTGCGCTGTAGTCGGAGGACCCCAGCAGCCATACTTCCGGCACGGTGTCGGGTTGACTACCGGGCTGGGCGCTGATCTCGTGCAGAGGATGGCCTTCCGGCAGAGTGCCGTTGAGGAATCCGAGAAGGTCGCCGACCATCTGGGGAAACTCTCTGAGCACGTCCACGGGCGGTCTTGGGTGGCTCAGCGCGGCGGCTGTCAGCCTGTCGCTGCCCGGCGCGCGTCCAATGCCCAGGTCGATCCGGCCAGGATAGAAAGCGTCGAGTATCCTGAACTGCTCCGCGACCTTCAGGGCCGAATAATGGCTGAGCATCACACCGCCGCTGCCGACGCGAATCTCGTCGGTGTTGGCGGCGATCTGCCCTATGAGAATCTCTGGGCTAGTACCAGTAAAAGATGCTGAGTTGTGATGCTCAGCGACCCAGTATCTCCCGTAACCGAAGTCTTCGGCGTGCTTAGCGAGCCACACGGTCTCTCTGAGAGCCTGGGAGGGACTTCCACCCTTCCGAATTGGTGACTGGTCCACCACGCTCATCTCTATGTCGCCGGCTGCTGCCATTTCACCTCGCCTTCAAAATCAGTCGTCACACCTAAACGGTAGTCTAGGCATTCATCATAGCCAGTTCAAGG
>JAAXHZ010000389.1 GCA_012270625.1 Dehalococcoidia bacterium
GACAGTCGCTACCGCTTCCACTTCCAAGCAGATAACATGAGATCGCACGATATAGTCTATCTCTGTTCGACGGGAACGGGACGTATGAGGGATCTGGGCAGTAGCAGGACACACCAAAGGAGGCTTCCGGTCTTCATGTTGATCGTGCTAATCGCCGGAGTCGCCGTGGGCAGTGTGGCATGGTGGGTCCAGAATGAAAACGAGAAACGCGCTCGACAGCTTGCGCTGGAGGCGTTTCTATACGATGAGTACCGGCTGCTGCCTGTCCGGTTCCATCTGCTGGAATCTGAATATCAGGAGCCGCTTCACTGCCAGCTGTCAGTCGAGGACGTGGACAGGATACTCAGCAAGGTCAACCTGATATGGCAGCAGGCGAGCATTTACTTCTATCTCGAATCGGTTGTGCGGGAGCCTGCCGCCAATCAGTATGTGATCGGCGGATTCACGCGGGGCGCGCCGATCCAGCTTTACCCGCTGATTCGTCCGCCTGAGTCGATGGCACGGAATATGTTCCACCTGTACTGCATTCATGAGTTCCAACCCAACGGCGCGACGATCGGCGGTCACGACGTGATCTTTTTCAAGGACACCGCGTCGCTTGCGCCAGTCGAAGGGGGAATCGACGAGCCGCTGCCGCGTGTACTTTCCCACCAGCTGGGGTACGCGCTGTCTCTGAGCAACGTCGATGACGAAACACATCTAATGTCCAACGGGACGACCGGCACGCTGCTGAGCGAATTGGATGTGTTCACGGCGCGCCAGGCCGTGGAGAGCATCGAGTGGCACATGACCCCTGTCACGATGTTAGAAGCCGCGGACTCTTTCATGGAAGAAGGCTCCATCCGAGAGGCCATGCAGCTCTACGAGACGCTGGTGTCGATCCCGGGCAGATCGCCCCTGAAGGACGCCGCCCAGGAGCGTATACAGGAGATGGATGGATCCCCAAACCGACCTTGACTTCACGTTGAGCGCCGACATGGACCGGGTGCTCGTGTGCCCTGTGTGCGGACATTTCAACACCGTGGGATCGGCGTGGTGTGCCGACTGCCGGCTGTCACTGTCAGGGACCGAACTGGTCAGCCAACAGGAAGCTCATGAGAGCGCGAGCCGGCGTCAGACCGCGTTGAAACGACGCCGGCTGGTGCGGTACGGGTTAATTGGACTTATCGTGGCGGCCGTCGTTGCCTGGATTGGCTATGTGAACCTGGACCCCTTTTTGTCGTTAGACCCACCCGTATCGACGATTGGCGCGGAGCCTGGACCTGGGGAGTGGGCTATGTTCAGGCGTGACCCTGCCCATACCGGCTCTGATGTCTATGGAGGCGTTGCGCCCGCCCCTGATGTCGTGTGGAGGTTCAGAGGTGACGCGCCCATAAGATCTTCACCGGTAGTAGTAGATGGGTACGTGTACATAGGCACCGGAGACCACAGAGTGGTCGCGCTGGACGCCGAGAGTGGAGACATAGTGTGGGAGCGCACTGTTACCGGGCCTGTCGATTGGCCGGTTGCCGCGGCGGGCGACCTGGTGTTCATCGGCCTCCGTGACGCGAGAGTGCTTGCACTTGACAGGTACACCGGGGACATGAGGTGGGAGTTCCGCGCGAGCGGACCGATACACGGGTCGTCCGCTGTGCAGCGGGGCGAGCTGTACATCGGCTCGGACGACTTCGGTATCTACGCCCTGGACGCCATGACTGGGGAAGAGCGCTGGGTGTACAGAACGGGAGGAAGGGTGGCGTCGAGCGTCGCGGTGAACGCGGATGTGATCACGGTCACGTCTGAGGACAAGTACCTGTATGTGATCGACAGATCGACGGGCAGACCTCGTTTGGACTTTCGGTTGACCACTGGAAGCAGGTCGCCGGTCTTATTCGACTCGATTGCGTTGGTAATCGACGGGCGGGGAAGGTTGACGGCGATAGACTGGAGACAGGACGACAAGCCATTCGAGAAGTTCGTGACATGGGCCGGACTCCAGCTTTTCGCTTGGGGTATTCTGGACGAGGTTCCGACTCAGAGGGGGTTCGTATGGAGCTTTCGCCCAAACGCGAGTGGCCTGGTGGGAGAGCCGGCGGCTGCGGCGGGAAGGGTGTATGTTTCGGGTTCGATGGGAGCGCTGTACGCACTGGACGTGGAAACCGGTCTGCCCGTATGGGAGTTCCGTGCTGAGTCGGCGCTCGAACACTCGCCGTCGGTGCGGGACCGGGTAGTGTATGTAGTGGACTCGGGCGGCAGGCTATACGCCGTCGATGCCGAGACCGGCGAGAGCCAATGGGAGTTCGACATCGGAGATCAGATCACGACTAGTCCGGTCGTTGCGGGGGGAGCGCTGTACATCGTATCCGAAGACGGCGGGCTGCTCGCGATGCGATGAGCCTGCATGGTGACTATGGTAGGCTACATCAAGAACTTCAGGTGTGGGGAACTCCGTAGTTTAGAGTCTTGAACACATGATAATCTTCGTGCGATGGGTAGCTGCCATAGGTCTTAGCATTGTCTTCATGGCAGCGCTGTCGGTATCCCTCGTGCTCGTAAGCCTAAACCGCACTCTTATGGACGCGCGCTTCTATCCTGATCTGATGAAGAGTGTTGGCATGTACCGGTTCGTGATGGGGGACGTGCTTACGTCGGCTCTGGACGAGGCCCGGCAGATCGATACCGAACAGCTCGACATCGGCTTCCGCCAGAATCCTCTCGTCACGTCTGGCCTGACCACCCGGCAGATAGTCGATGCGGTGCATTTCGCACTGTCTCCCCGAGACTTGGAGAGGGTGGTGGCTCCGGCTGTTCTGGAGATCGCGGAGTTTGTGATGGGTGATCGAGACAGCTTCGTGGTGAAGTTCGACGCTGGGAGGCACGTCGGAGGCGCGGTAGACGAAGTTCACATGCTCATGCGAGAGTCGGACGCCTATGACCGGTTCATCGAGTATGAGCTTGAGCCGAGAGTCCGAGGGGGTGCGGAAGAAGCTCTGAGCGCAAACGAGAACGTGGCCGATTGGATGCTGTACCTGTTCGGGAGTGCAGAGGACGCTGAAGACAGCATGGTGCGGGTGGTATTGAGAATGCTGACCGCCGAGTGGCTGGCAGTCCAGGTCGAGCAGGCGCTGGACGAGCTGACTGCATACCTGGTGGGCGAGTCCGACAGCTTCGAGATCAGGAGTGAGCTAACCGATGCGCAGGTCGCAGCCGCCGTCGAGGAGACTAAGTCCATCCTTCGGGAGGCAGATGCCTACAGTCTGGTCTTCCCAGGAGTTGTTGAGCCGGCCCTGGAGGACGTAGTGGCAGCTGAGATCAGACTTCCGTACGGTGTGATCGTTACCCGTGGGGAGGTGATAGACGCGCTCCGGCAGACCGCGCCGTCATCATGGGTGCAGCGCGAGGCCGAGAATCTGATTGATCACGTGGTCCCATACGTCCTGGGAAGGTCGGAGGGGTTCTCGATACAGATAGATCTGAGTCGTAACAAGCAGGCGGCTTCAGAAGCATTAACGGACCTTGTAATTGCCAGGGTGGATGATGCTCTGACAAGGCTGTCGGTGTGTGCGACAAGGTCAGAGATGAGCGCCGCCCGACGCAGGTTGGAGTCGGAACTTCCCACTTGCATTCCGCCAGGAATGGCTGCCAGCGGCATCCTGGAACGGGCGAGGCCTACCATAGACGACTCTATACTGACCTCCACGCTGGCTCCTATCCCAGACACTGTCACGTTTACCGAGATGGACTTCCGGTCCAACGTGGAAGAGTCGGTCGGATCGGAGACGCTGGAGCATCTCGATACACTTCGAACTGTGCTCAGGGAGGGATGGAGCTACAGTCAGGATGATCTGAGGACCGAGTTGTCGGAGAGGAGCGGCGCGCTGCAAGCGCTGGACGGGACACGCTCGTTTTTCAGGGACGGCTACTCTTACAGAGACCGGTCAGGTCGTCGCTCAGACGACTCTGTCGGCATCGCTCTGAACACAGTGCGCGCTGGACTGGGGTTGGTGCGCAGGTACGAATGGTGGGCCTACCTGTCGACACCCGCACTGCTGATCGCCATCGGCCTTCTCGGAGGGACAAGCTGGCGGGGCAGGGTGTTGTGGGCGTCCTCGACTCTGCTCGTGTCGGCTGGGTTGGTCTTCGCGCTCTCGTCGTATGTGCAAGATCCGCAGGATGCGCTGTTAGACGAGGTGTACGAATTGGCTCGGTCACAAGGGTCAGGCGCGCTTTTCGGAGACACGCAGAGACTGATTGGGATCAAGTTGGTTGAGGTCGTGGAGAGGATCATAGACGAGTTCGTCGGGGGCATCAGTCTGTACAGTTTGGCGCTGGTGGTTGCAGCGACTGTCGTGCTTGTGACAGCTGTGTGCTGGCGCTGGATAGTTGAGGTGGCGGGGCGCGTTCAGCGACCGCGAAACTTGTCACCCGGTGGCGGCGTGCGTTAGAGTATCTTCAGCTTTGACTCAGTATGTGGCGATAAGTTGGCGTGGGAGCGAGGACGCTAAGTATCTTCGCGGACAGGTGGCCGAGCGGCTGAAGGCGCGCCCCTGCTAAGGGCGTAGGGTCTTATAGGGCTCTCGTGGGTTCGAATCCCACCCTGTCCGCCACTTTATCAAGACACGATCCCCGACATTGCGATGGCGTTCGTCTGCCGACGGCTTCGTTCCAAATCAGCCAGGCCAACATTGCCTCCGCGTCAGAGTCATTTTTACGGGTGCAGGGCGTGCCTTGCTCACCAGGGAGATAATGAACAAAGGCGTACTCGAAAAGTACAAGGACCACCTGCCGGTGACCGACGACACGCCGATGATCTCCCTCGGAGAGGGGGACACTCCGCTGGTGAAGTCGCGCACCATCGGCCCGATGGTCGGCTGCGATGAGCTCTACTTCAAGCTGGAAGGGTGCAACCCGACCGGATCGTTCAAAGACCGGGGGATGGTCGTGGCGGTCGCCAAGGCGATGGAGGCGGGTGGGCGGAGCATCGCGTGCGCGTCAACGGGCAACACCAGCGCATCAGCCGCCGCATACGGGGCTTACCTGGACCTGCCGACGACTATAATAGTGCCCAAGGGCAACATATCCAGGGGGAAACTGGCGCAGGCTATAGCCTACGGCGCCCGTATCATGCTGATTCGCGGCAGCTTCGACCACGCGCTCGAACTCGTCCGCGAGCTCACGGAGAGAAATCCCATCACCCTCGTCAACTCAGTCAACCCCAACCGTATCCAGGGTCAGAAGACAGCATCGTTCGAGATCGTCGAAGACCTTGGATCTGCCCCCGACTTCGTGTTCATCCCCGTTGGCAATGCCGGCAACATCACCGCGTACTGGCTTGGCTTCCAGGAAGCGTACATCAATGAGTGGTCGGCAGTGCGCCCGAAGATGATGGGCTTCCAGGCACAGGGCGCGGCTCCGATTGTCAGGGGTGACATCGTTCCTGAGCCGGAGACGATAGCCTCCGCAATCAGGATAGGCAACCCCGCAAGCTGGAACAGCGCGATCAGGGCGCGGGACGAGTCGGGAGGCGCCATCGACATGGTGTCTGACCAGAACATCCTGGACGCCTACCGGCTGATGGCCAGCGGCGAGGGCGTATTCTGTGAGCCTGCGTCGGCAGCGGGCGTGGCGGGGCTGCTCAAGCATTCCGAGGCTGGGCTGGACCTGGAGGGCAAGAAGGTCGTGTGCATCATCACAGGCTCAGGCCTGAAGGACCCAGACCTGGCGAACGAGATCGAGCCGACGTGGATGGAGGAGTATCCCCCAGATCTGTCGGCGGTCGAGCAGGCGCTGCTGGTGGAGTAGAGGAGACCGAATCGAGTGACCATCAAGGTCCGAGCAGAGAGCTTTGACTCCATTTGGAGTTGCTGGGAGCAGATACTCCCGGGCTGCATTACAGACACGGTTTTCGTGACACCTTGGTGGCACAGGACGTGGTGGGACAACTTCAGGGGATCAAGGGAGCTTCGCATACTGTCGGTCAACGACGGTGATGACCTGCTTGGGATCGCTCCGCTCATGTCGGACGGCGATAGGCTGACATTCCTTGGGGACAAGGACCTCTCAGACTACTTCGACTTCGTGGTGCCGCACGACAGGGTCAATCGCTTTTTCCCGGCGCTTTGGGAACATCTGTCGGCTGCTGACTGGGCCACGCTCGATCTTCCATCGCTTCCCAACGGGTCGCCAACGCTGGAGCTGCTCCCGAGTCTCGCCAAGAGCATGAACATGAGCGTCATGATCCATGAGGAGGAGACCACTCCGAAGGCTGAGCTTCCAGACACGTGGGACGAGTTTCTGGCAGGTCTGAGGAAGAAAGACAGGCACGAGCTCAGACGGAAGATACGGCGACTGGATAGAGAAAACAGCCATCGTCAGTACGTAGCCAACGATGGCGAAGACCTGAACGGTTCTATGCAGGACTTCTTCAGACTTCTCCGAGCGAGCCGGGAAGACAAGAACGAGTTCCTGACGCCGGAACGGGAGACCTTCTTCCTGGACATCGCGAGGGAGTCGGTCAGTCGCGGCCAGTTCATACTAAGCTTCCTGGAGGTGGACGGCGAGAACGTTGCCGCCTGCATCTGCTTCGACTACGGAGAGTCATATCTGCTATACAATAGCGGCTACGATCCGAGCTACTCGAGACTCAGCGTAGGCCTGATAAACAAGGCGCTGAGCCTGCAAGCGGCGATCCAGGAGGGTCGGAGGACCTTCAACTTCCTGAAGGGCAACGAGAGATACAAGTACAACCTGGGCGGCCAGGATGAACCTGTGTACCATCTGACGATTTCGCGGTAGAGGTGTGTATGTGTAGAAGCCTGGCGCTGCTGAGCTACCATGGCTGTCCTGTAGCAAGACTGGGCGAGAAGGACACCGGCGGCATGAACGTCTATGTCCTGCAGCTAGCTAGGGAGTACGCCAGAAGAGGGAACCGGGTCGATGTGTTCACCCGGTACCATGATTCCACCGACCCCAAAATCGTCCAGATCGAAGAGGATGCCAGGGTCATACACCTGGAGGCTGGGCCTCTCGATACTTCCAAGAACGACCTGTTCTCGTACATCCCCGGCTTCCTGGACGGGCTGTACCGCTTTCAGAGGGAAGAGGAGACCGGCTACGACCTGATTCACAGCCACTACTGGCTGTCCGGCATGGTGGGCACGACCCTGAGCAGGGAGTGGAACGTGCCACATGTCGCGACGTTCCACACGCTGGCGAAGACCAAGATGCGCGCTAGGCCGGGAGAGCGCGAGCCGCAGCTGCGTCAGGACGTCGAAGCGCACGTCATGGCCGTCGCCGACGGTATCGTCGTCTCAACCGACGAGGAGCGCCAGGACATAATCAGGCACTACGAGGCGCCTGCCCGGAACGTCCATGTCGTCCCGGCTGGCGTCAACCTCGACATGTTCCAACCCGTGGATCAGGCCGACGCGCGCGCGGAGCTTGGCATCGAAGAGGAGCGAGTCATCCTATACGTCGGCAGGATCGAGCCGCTCAAGGGTATCGACATCCTGCTGAGGGCTGTGCCGATGCTGGAATACGGGCATGACCTCAGAGTTCTGGTAGTCGGCGGGAACCCCGACAACGACGCTGAGCTGGACAGGCTGAAGTCGCTCACGGCCGAGCTGGGCATCGGAGACTCGGTGACATTCACCGGCTCGGTGCCTCAGGAGGCGCTCCCTACGTACTATGGAGCGGCGGACGTGTTTGTCCTGCCGTCCCACTCGGAGAGCTTTGGGCTGGCTCCGCTGGAGGCGATGGCCTGCGGGACGCCTGTGGTGGTTTCCAGGGTCGGCGGCATGAAGACGTTCGTGAACAGCGGAGAGAACGGCTACCTGGTGCCATGGAGGTGTCCTGAGTCGTTCGCGCAGCGGCTGGACGTACTTCTCGCGAATCCGGAGCTCAGGAACGCGATGGGACGGGCGGCGCGTGCAAAGGCGCTCAGCATGGGCTGGGACAGCGTCGCCGAACGGATGCTGGACTACTACTCCACCCACGTCGACGACTCCTGGGCGGCGCTCGCCGGAGACTGAGGGGCTGTCGGCTCACTCGCATGGACAGAAGCCACTGAGCGGACGGTCGCCTAAGTCGGGCCGGGCGTCGGCTCAGCAGATGCGACAGCCCAGATTGCAGTGGCTGTCGACTCATGCGAACCTCGGATAAGTCCATTCGACTTAATTCGCATATTTCCTAAACATTGACCAGATTTTTGCTTCACCACTCGGATGGAACTTCGGCTATGATGAATATACGAGGAGTGTAAGAGCTTAAGTTCATCAAGGAAATATGCTGATGAACGGTATCGAAACAGGCAGCCCGGAACGGAGCGTCTTCCAGGCACGCGAACGTGAAGCTCTTCCGATCCGAATCAAGCGACATGTGTGGCGATGCACGACTCGTGGATTCCTGCTGCTGATCCCCCTGCTCATAACCATTCTCGTAGTTCGATACCTCGTGGGCTTTGCGGGAAGCGCGATAAGCCCATTCGTGGACTTCCTGGTTGGAATACCAGTCCTGCATGACATTCCGGGTGTGACGCCTATTGCTTGGGCCGCGGTCACGGTCGCAGTTGTTTTGATGTTCTATGGCATCGGTATGTTGGTTACCGGTGAAAATGGCCGGAGCAGGGCAGCGCTCAGAATCAATACCTTCTTGGATCATATCCCCGTCGTCAAGTCAATCTACGACGTAGCTGACCAGACGACCCAAGCGTTCTCCACCTCGCGAGAAAGTGCATTCAGCCGCGTCGTGTTCCTGGAGTGGCCGAGACCCGGAGTAAGAGCGCTGGGACTGGTGACTGGACAGTGTGTACTACCGCACGACGACCAGACTATGCTCGTCATCTACATCGCAACCGTGCCGAATCCGACGTCCGGGATGTTGGCAGTCGTTCCTGAAGACGAGGTGGTTGACGCGGGCATCACTGTCGAGGATGCGATGAAGATCATCTTCTCAGGCGGCATAGCAATCCCCGAGGGGTTGCAGGAGATAAAGGTCGTTAGGAATCAGCGAGAGCGGATTCCTGTGACTGTGGGGCATGACCACTGTTGAACGGTAGCTGCCCGCACTTGCCTCAGTCAGAGCGTCCTAGTTCAGGCAGTGAGTCAGGCACTGACTCCATGCCGTAGTACCGATGCCGAATAGCGTCCTCTTGCATGTGGACGATTCTGACGCCCGAAGGGTCTGGGCCGAGCGGATAGCCCACTGCCCCGGTCGTGACCATCATCAGCCCTGCATCGTTGGCATACACGTTCCGGTGAAGATGCCCAGCAAAGACGGCTGACGCATCGAAGTCCCTGAGTATCCCAACGATAACGTCGCGCCGCTCGACCGGAACTGTCCACATGCTGTCCGCTTCAGCGGCATGTTCCTGGAACAGGGGATGATGGGTGAACAGAACGAGGTGCTGAGATCCCAGACGTCTGGCTGCGCTGAGGTCGTCGATCAGGAACTGGACTATGCGGTCCCACTCATCGGGGACGTTCACGGGATCGAACGCCACCGAGCTGTTGATGACCGCGAAGTGGCAGTCGCCGTGGTCGAATGAGTAGTTGTCCGGGCCGAAGCGCTGCCGATACAGGGCGAGAGAGTCGGACGTCGGCGCCTCTCCGACGTCATGGTTGCCCGGTACGAGGCGCATGGGGATTCGCTCGTCCAGCGTTGCCGTGATTCTTACAAGCTCATCCACCTGCGCCTGGTTGGCGGCGTCGTGGACCAGGTCTCCACAGACAACCGCGAACGCGGGGTTGAGTCGGTTCGTCGACTGTATCGCGGCGGTGTAGAGACGGGTCTCGTCCGCAAATCCGGCGATCGGCCTGGGCGCCTTGCGGATGAGCAGCCCCCTCGCACGCCGCTCCTCGATGTCCTCGGTAGTGTACTCGCTGACGGATGCAAACATGCCGAATTGGGGGTCCGCCATCTGTACGAAGTGGAAGTCCATGTTTTGTCCCTGCTCCTAAAACCTGCGCTCGTACCAGACGGAGTGATGGACCTGGCGATAACCTAGCTTGAGGTACAGCTCGCGGGCGGGGATGTTCTCGGAGTCCACCTCCAGCTCGATGGCGTCCACGCCCTGCTGCCTGAGATACTCCATTCCGGTCACGACTACAGCGGTGCCTAGTCCATTGCCCCGGTACTCCGGGTGAACGCCTGTCATTGAGACAAAGCCGACCTTGCCGAAGCGGTTTTCGTTTCTCAGAGTCCAGTTGTACCCGGCAGGTCTGTCGCCGTCCATCACGAAGATGATGCCACCGGGGTCGGTATTTGCGATTCGTACTCTCGCGGCGATCTCGTCCACGGTGTTGGGGCAGAATCCCCAGTGTTGACCGAACGCGGAGTTCTGGAGCTCGGTCAGCATCGCTTCGTCCTCACCTAGCCTGAAGGACTTCAGGCTGAAGTTGGGACGCAGGTTCAACTCTGGAAGATCACCGCCGCTCCAGCGCATCTGCCAGTAGTCTTTCACACGCTCGAATCCCTCTGACTCCAGCAGATGACGGGCATCAGCGGCATCAGCGGATGCCTGGATGTGCAGCGCCGTCACGTCGAGTGCCGCGACTTGCTCGATTGCCGCGCCCAGGAGCCGCCTGCCGATACCATGTCCACGAAACGCTTCGAGCACTCCGCCCGCGACGACCGCGCGGCTAATGGGGACTTCAGGGAAGAGCTGGTAGTAGCCAACAAGATCAGCGCCGGAGTGGGTGAGCGTCAGATTGGTCTCGGGATGCGCAGACGGGTGCGAGAGCGTCTGCCGCACAAGCTCAGAATCGACCTCTTTTTCAGTGCCTCTCGTTCCACTGATGCTGGTGAGCAGTCGGGTGACAGACTCAAGGTCGGCCCACTCGAATTTTCGCAGAGTGATGTCGTTCATGTTCCCCGCTTGCGCCTATGCCTATCTGAAAGCCAAGCCGATTGTACCAGAGGGACATTGGACATCCAATCCAATCTACCCTGCGGCGCCGGCGAGTACAAGACAGTTGAATCCGACGCCGTTGTCCTTCATCGACATACGCATTCTGAATCTGTCCCAATTCAGGCGCCCCCTGTCTGAGACTCACCACCTCTGGATTACCGAGCGGTGAGCCACTTCGTAGAGTACGGGGGCTTACAGGGGTAGGTAAACGTGTATAGCCAAGCATGAGCGCCAGCCAACAGGCCCCTCTCCCTCAGGGAGAGGGTTGG